>JBDTMK010000140.1:0-7818 GCA_039934315.1 Pyrinomonadaceae bacterium
CCAGCAAGCCTCTTGCGGCGCTGACAATTTCTGAGAATCTCAAGAAATGGAAGCAAGTCGCAATGGATGCGGCCCAGAAATGGGTGATTCGGCATTGGCAACTTAACTACGAAGAAGAATGGGTTAACTAGTTTTCGTCTTCATTCGTTATTTTACTTAAGCGGGAAGATCATAATGAGCTTCCCGCTTTTGTTTTGCGACGACAACGAAACGGTTTTCTTGGGCATCTTTCAATAGAATGAAAAGAACCGCAGTTTTTCTAGTCCTTCTGGCATTCGCGGGATCAGCCTTCTCCCAGGAAAAGCCCCTTACGCAGGCGGAATACGTAAAGATGCTTTACGGACTACAGCAGAATCCCCGCAGCAAGGCGGACATCGTCGATGCATTGCGCCGCCGCGGTATCGCCTTTACGCTTACGGACGGCGTGCGTGGTTTGACGCGGTCCAAAGGCGCGAACGATGAAGAGCTGAAACGAGCGCTCGAAGAAGCCGATCGTCGACGTCAAAATCCGGAGGCGTTCAAACTTCCCCCGGCTAACGAGACTGCCGGCTTTATCGAAAAGGCTCGAACCCGAGCTTTTGAGACGGTTGACGAGATGCCCGACTTCGTCGTTAAGCAACTCATTAGTCGCTCTATCGCATACGCCGGAACCGGTAACTGGCACCCAGAGGACTCACTTGTGATTGCGGTAAGTTACAGCACCGAAAAAGGAGAGCAGTATCGCGTTCTCGCAAAAGACGGGGCTCCGGTCGAGAAGTCGGTACAGTCGAACAGTTACAGCGGTCTCGAAGGAGCGACGTCGGGGGGCGAGTTTGTCGAGGACCTCGCAAAGATTTTTAAGCCCGCGAGCAAGACGCTATTCGATCTGCTTACGACGGACGTCATCCGGGGACGGCGTTCACTTGTATACGAATATTCGATCAACATCGAGAACAACAAAGATGGTGGGGTCGGGCTTAAAGGCCCAAAGGGTGTCGTTGTTGAATCTGCACCCGCCGGGGAAAAAGGGCGCATCTGGATCGATCGCGAGAATCATCGCATCCTTCGAATCGAGTATCAGCTTACCGACATCGCGCCGACTTTCGCCGTCAAAGCTGTAACTAAGTCCATTGATTACGACATGGTTGAGATCGCCGGTGAAAAATACCTTCTGCCCATCATTTCGGATTTTCGCGGGACCGTTCAGGCGGCCGACAACAAGCGTTTCGAAAGTCGCAACGTGATCAGATTTCGAAATTATCAGAAATATGGAACGGATGTGATTGCGGTGGATGAGGACTCGGCTCCGTTGGTAGAAGAGAAACCGAACCAGTAGTTAGTTCATCGCGTAATACGCGCCAGCGGCTATCACGCCGAGCCAGACAAGGCCTTTACCCAGAAAAAAAAGAAAGGCAATGATACCTGCTCGTTTGGCCCATCTTCGTGCCGGGCAATTTCGTTTTGTGGGTTCTTCCTGATGCATCCCAGTCTAAAATAGCGTTTCTCGTAATTGATTTCAAATAAATCAAGTAGGAAATTTCGGAGAAATGAGAAAGCATAGTCAAAGATTTGCGATCGTCTTCCATTGTCTTATTCTTGTTTGCGGTGTGCTCGCACAAAACGCGCCGCCAAAAGAAGACAAGAAACGCGAGGCCCATTTGGTTGAACTCATCACGCTCGACACCACCATAAAACTCGACATCCGTTACGCGACCGCCAATAACTTTGTTGGCCGTCCGGTTTACCCGGAAGCACGGGCTTTTTTACAGAAGCCAGCGGCGAAGGCCATCGCGAATGTCCACAAAAAACTGCGAAAGCAGGGGCTGGGTTTGGTCATCTTTGACGGATACCGACCCTGGGCGATTACAAAATTATTTTGGGAAGTCGTGCCCGAAGACAAGCGGAAGTTCGTTGCCGATCCAGCGAAAGGTTCCAAGCACAATCGCGGATGCGCCGTAGATCTGAGCATTTTTGATTTGAAGACTGGCGAGCTTATCGACATGCCATCCGGTTATGACGAGTTTACTGAGCGAGCGTCTCCGGATTACAAGGGCGGCACTGCAAAGCAAAGAGAAAACCGAGAAATGCTTAGAAAGCTCATGGAAGATGAAGGCTTTTCGGTGAACCCTAATGAGTGGTGGCACTTCGACTACAAGAACTGGCAGGATTACGCGATCTACGACATTTCATTCGCCGAAGCGGCAAAAACTGAAAACGTGAAAAGGTGAAATGTGAAAAGGTCCTCGTGAGGGAGTTACTACCTCGACGCTTCCCCCTTTCACTCTTTCACCTTCTCACCCTTTCACTCTTTCACCCTTTCACTCTTTCACCCTTTCACCCTTTCCCTTTCATTCCGCTTTCGGAGCTTCCTTCGCTTTCCCTGCCTCGATCTGAAGCACGATTTTTATTTCATCCGAAACTGTCGGGATCCCACTCGGAAGATTGCTTCCCCAGTTGACCCCGAAATCGCGCCGGTTGATCGTGGTTTCACCCGCGATCCCCATCTTCATTCCTGCACGCTCGCCGGCCGGCAGCCAACCCGCGATCTCGAACGGGATGCTAACCGACTTTGTTACACCCTTCATCGTTAGATCGCCCGTCACGATCCAACCTTTTCCCTTCTTCTTTACGACGGTGCTCTTAAACGTCAGCTCGGGATATTTGTCCACTTCAAAAAAGTCGGCGGTCCTGAGATGTTTGTCGCGCGGGGCAACGCCGGTGTCGATGCTCGTCGTCATCGCTTTGAAATTTACAGTCGACTTCGAAACGTCATTGGAATCAAAATTCACTTCACCCGTGAAGTCACGAAAGAAACCCGGGACTTCGATCAATCCCATGTGCCGGGCCTTGAAGCCGATGAAACTGTGCGCCTTGTCGAAACTATAAACGCCCGACTCACCAGTCTGCTTCTTGTCAGATGAGAAACGATCGGTGAAAGTCTTATTCTCCGCTTGAGTTAATCCGCCGCCCCAGTAAACGAATGCTGCCGCGAGAACGAACACTATCACATACGAAATCTTCTTCATCTAAATCTTCTCCTGATTGTAATTTTCCTTGGTTGAAGTATGAGGCAAAAACGGTTGGATGCAAGCGAGTCGAAAAGCGTTCGGTGCACGCCGTCTTTTCTCCGTCTTCTGGTAAAATCCAAGCAATGAATCGACCAGATAACGCAGAATACGCTCCGTACTATGAACGTTATGTCTCGCTCGTCACTGACAGCGACGTCATGAATACGCTCGGCGCGCAGACAACACAATTGCAGAACATATTCACCGGCATGCCGGAGGAGAAAGGTGAGTTTCGATATGCTGATGGGAAATGGAGCATAAAGGAATTGCTCGGGCATTTGATCGACGGAGAGCGGATGTTCGCGTACCGCGTGCTTCGCATCTCCCGCGGCGACGAGACGCCGATCGAAGGCTTTGAACAGGACGGATATATAGAGAATGCGCACTCTAACGAACGAAGCTTCGCCGATCTCCTTGAAGAATTTTCCCTTGTTCGACGCGCGAATATGATCTTCTTCAAGAATCTCACGGATGATGCCTGGCTGCGCATCGGGACTGCGAGTAATGCGACGGTTTCTGTTCGGGCTCTCGGGCATATTATGGCCGGTCACATCGAGCATCATCTGACCATTCTCAAGGAACGATATCTGGGGTGATATTGAAGTTCGACGTCGTCATCATCGGTGGCGGTGCCGCCGGACTCTTCTGTGCGATCGAGGCAGGGCGGCTCGGGCGAAAGGTCTTGGTCATCGAGCGCAATTCGCAGGTTGGCCGGAAGATCATCATCTCTGGCGGCGGTCGATGTAACTTCACAAACATCCATACATCCTCCGACAACTTCGTTTCGAAGAACCCACATTTCTGCAAGTCGGCTTTAGCCCGGTATACCCCGGACGATTTTCTGCGTCTGGTAAAAAAACACAGGATCGATTTTTACGAAAAGAAGCTTGGACAATTATTTTGTCGTGAAAGCTCGCGGCAGATCGTCGACATGCTCGTGAGCGAGTGCGGGAGGGCGAGGGCCGAAATTCGCACCGGGTGTTCGGTCTCAAAGATCGAACGCCGCGACCTGTTTTACCTCGAGACAAGCGCTGGGCCCGTCTCGTGCACGAGTCTAGTTGTAGCGACCGGGGGGCTTTCGTTTCCAAAAGTTGGCGCAACCGATTTTGGTTATGGCGTTGCGAAGCAATTTGGGTTGAAGCTCGAATCCACGCGGCCAGCGCTCGTACCACTGATATTTGATAAAGCCGATTCCTCTCGTAAGCTGGCTGGTGTGTCGGTTGACTCACTGGTCGCGGCGCACAGCTCGAGTTTCCGGGAAAACATTCTGTTCACGCACCGCGGCTTGTCCGGTCCGGCGATTCTGCAGATCTCAAATTACTGGAACAGATCGGATTCTGTTTCAGTAAACTTAATGCCCGAGACAAACTTGGCAAAACTGTTCGAACAGGAGCGACTGAGCCGTCAAACATTAACCAATTTCCTAAGTCAGTTCATTCCGGCGCGGTTGGCTGAGACATTCGTGCCAAGCGAACTGGGCAAAACCCCTGTGAATGAGATCGGACAAAAGGAATTATTCGGCATAGCGGCCAAGCTAAACAATTGGAAGGTGAAATTTCGTGATACTGAGGGCTACGATAAAGCCGAAGTGACTGCTGGGGGGGTTTCTACCGACGAGCTTTCGTCCAAAACGATGGAAGCCAAGAAGGCGCCGGGACTATTCTTCATCGGCGAAGTCGTTGACGTTACCGGCTGGTTGGGAGGATACAATTTTCAGTGGGCGTGGGCTTCGGCACATGCCGCCGGCAAAGCGGTTTAAAAGTCGAAAGGGGAAACGTCTCCCACACCGTCTCCCCCCGTTCGCACCGACTACGTGGAGCAATCGGCAACGAAATTAAATTCTAAAATCGAGTCAAATCAAATTTTCTTTACAATTAGTGAACGACCGTGTAGGATATTCACACAATCGTTGAAAGTTGTCAACAATAAAAACGTGGAAGACGAAAAAAATCTATTTATAACTCGCTTCATTGAAGTTTGCGGTACGGGTGAGCCGGCAAAGATTCAACGATTGTTGGATATTTCGTATCAGGCCGCTAAGAATTATCTTCAGGGACGGCTTCCGGACTCCTACGTGCTCCGCACCGTCGCCGAACGGACACCTTATTCCCTCAACTGGCTGTTGACTGGCAGAGGCCAGAAACTCGTTTCGAATTCGGTATCCGAAGATACACCTCTCTCTGCGAGCCAAATCCGAGATTTGATCCGAAGCGAGTGTGTCGAGATAATCAACGAAGTGCTGGCAAGCCGTGAATTGCCTCAACAAAAAATCGTCGTATTGCCGTCCGCGAGTTTGAAATCGGAAAAGGTAAAAGAACCCTCAGCCGTCTCTGAACGAAAACCCTAAACCCAGTCTCCGCTAGAGTATAGAGTCCAAATACACATAAATTGTACTGAACACGGAATCGAGATATGTTCCGTTTTCGGTGTTGCTCGCTAGTCTCCCTCCACTGCCCATATCGCCGTCCTCTAGCGACCGTCTAGTTTTAGTGGTTGCAAGCGGGGTATCAGAATCTGCAAATCCCCCGCTTCCCATGTCGCCGTCGGCGAAAACTGCAGGGCACAAAAGGGCGATAACGAACAAAACTCGAAGTGAATTTGACCTGATGCTTTTCATTATTTTCGTCTCCCATCTTTTCCTTTTTTTTTTTGTTGATACCTCACGGTATCGCCGCTATAATACACCAGTCTAAAAAGCTGTTCACTTTATGAAGCCTCTCCACCCACAGACCGCACGCGCACATTGCGAGCTTCTCCGTGAGCTGATCGAGCTGGAGCGAAGCGGACAATTTGACCTCGCCCTTCAAGAGCTGCGCGGTATTTGGGACAACACCACCGAGCAACCTAACGTCGAGAATTTAGATGCCTCACTAACTGCGGAGACCTACCTTCGATGTGGCGCCTTGATCGGTTTTCTAGGGCACGCAAGGCAGATCCCGACAGCTCAGGATCGGTCCAAGAATTTACTCACCGAAGCCCGTTCTATCTTTTTGGAAATATACGACCCTGAGAAACTCGCGGAGTGCGAAAATTACCTCGCGCTTGCTTACTGGAGAACGGGTGAGATCAACGAGGCACAAAGCTGGGTTGAAGAGGCCCAGTCGCGAGAATTCTCAGACCAAAGCCTCGTGTCACTGTATTCGTTTGTGATCCGGGACCTGATTCTTTTGTCGCAAAAGAAATTTGTTGAGGTGTGCTCGAGTTTTAGAATTCTTGAAAAGCTGTTCGAGGGAAGAGCGGACGATTTTCTTACAGGTAGCCTCTACAACAATTTTGGGATCGCCGCTAAAAACCTTGGTGATACGGTCGGTGCTCTTGGTGCTCTGGAAAAGGCCCGCGACTGCTTTGTAGCGTCGGGCAACAAGATCCAGATCGCCCTCGCGGAAAACAATCTTTCACAGCTGTATAAATCCCAGCACCGCTTTCCTCTCGCACACGCCGCAATCGATCGCGCGACGCAGCTTTTCAAAGAAATAAAAGACCGGACACGCGAAGGATTTTCTCTGGACACCAAAGCCCTTATCTATTTTGACGAAGGCAAGTTCACCGAAGCACTCAAGGCAGTAGACAGGGCGATCGCCATTCTCGGACGAAGTGAGAACTACGCCTATCTGACCGAAACGATAGCGACGAAAGCGAGAATACAATTGTTTTCGAATGATTTTTCAACCGCAACGCTCACACTGCTCGAAGCTGTCGAGCTGGCGAAGATCCGAATCAGCGAAGACGCGGCGATTCTCCTGATCCGAGAATTCGAACAGTCATTGCAGGAACGAAACACGACAAAAGAGCCCCAGGACGTTGCAAGTAAACTGGAGCGGTCCGGCCTTGCGTCTGAGGATCTAAAGTTGGTCCTTCCTACTTCGCTTGCCCATTACGACGATTACCAGGGAATCTGGATCAGCAATTCCGATCTCGAACAGTACGGACTTTCCCGCGGCTCTCTCGCGATCGTTGTGCCTGATAAAGTGGGTCGTGGCGACCTCATAGCACTGATCGAACTTAGTAGCGATCTTGTAAGTTGTGGACTCTATGACTCCGATTTTGGGATCGTCTGCCTCGAAGCTCTTGGGTCGGAACCTCAGCTGTTCGATGAGTCCAACGTGAAGATCCTTGGAAAGATAGTTGGCGTGTGCAAAGCCGAGAAGAACCATGACGGGACGTTGGAAGTTATTCCTCTGGATCCTTAATTTCGGAAGCCTGAGATATCCATCCCGTAACGCTCTTTCACGTATTCCTCCGCCGCCTCGTTCACAGTTTTCAAATTCGTTAGTCGACGTTCGGATTTCTTGATGGAACTCTTCGTTCGCTCGGCCATATGTTTTAGCATATCCCTGCCTTCGGCGAATTCCGCTTCGACTTTTTGAAGCAGAACGTATAACTCGGAAAGCTTGGCGTTTTCTTTTTCGGCTTTCAATTCCTTCAATCTCGACTGGATCTGAAATGTCTGGCGAATCGCTCGAACCAGGTCGTCACCTACCGAATCTCCTCTAATGATGTCGGGGCTGTTTTTGAAATCTTCGACCAGCTTGTTGAGCTGGGCCTGGTCTCCTGCCGAATAAGCCTCGTTCAACTTTGCCATGAGCCCGTGACGTTTTTCTTTTTCAGCCGCATCGAGAGCGAGGTCCGGGTGAATGATCCGCGCAAGATTGTGGTATGCCTTTTTCGCTTCCGCCGTGGGATTCCATTTGAACGAGCCTGCTTCGGCATCTTCGGTGTTCGCGGCCGATTCCTCGGCACGACGGCGAAGCTCTTCAGCTTTCTTTTTTAT
>JBDTMK010000141.1:0-7805 GCA_039934315.1 Pyrinomonadaceae bacterium
CCCCGACCAGAGCTTCGTCGCCCGCAACAAAGGTTCCGGCCGTTATGTCCGTGAAGGCGACCGTGACGTAGATGAGGGCGATCCAAATGAACGCCATCATTGCCCGCCCGGCTCCGATGCCAAGCTGGTCGCGTGTGATCTCGGCGACACTTTTCGCACCGTGGCGGACCGACGCTGTAAGCGTCGAGAAGTCATGCACGGCCCCAATCAGCACGACGCCGAGAGCGATCCAGAGAAGGCATGGCAGCCAGCCGAAAGCGAGGCACGCTATGATCGGTCCGGCGATCGGTCCGGCCGCCGCGATGGCCGAGAAATGCTGACCGAAAAGATAGAAAGGTCGGGTAGGGACATAATCCTCGCCATCGCTGAGCTCATGGGCCGGCGTCGGACGATCGTCGTCGAGAACGAATTGCTTTGCGATCCAGCGCCCGTATCCGAAATAACCGAACACGAGCCAAACGAGAAATGCGATCGCAAGAATTGTCAGCATAAGGTTTCGAGCGAGGATCCGGGCGAGATAAATTTACGATACTCAAGCAATCTTCGGCAACCCGCGGAAAAACTGAAAACTGAAAAGTAAACGGCTTGGAATACAGCTTCCAGTTTTCGCTTTTTAGTTTTTAGTTTTAGTATTTAGTTGTTTGGTTTTCCGAAGTACAGATTTTCTGTAGAATTCTCGATGTGAAATCTTTACAAGAAACCTACTCGGCTAACGGCATCTGCTTTGGCTGCGGACCGAAGAACGAAAAAGGATTGCAGATTCGAAGCTTTGTCGATGGCGATGAGGTCGTCGCCGAGTGGCGGGCAGAACCGCACCATCAGGCATTTCCGGGAATTCTGAATGGAGGAATAATCGGAGCCCTGCTCGATTGTCATTCCAACTGGACGGCGGCTTATCACCTTATGAAGAAGCGCGGTGAAGATCAGGCTCCCTGCACGGTGACGGCCGACTTTCACGTAAAGCTGTTGCGCCCGACGCCGGTGGATGGTGTGATCACACTGAAGGCGCGCGTCGTCGAATCAACCGATGATCGAGCCACCGTCGAAGCCGAGCTTATCGCCGGGGGAAAAGTCTGTGACACGTGCCGCGGAACTTTTGTTGCAGTGAAGGAAGGGCATCCGGCATATCACCGGTGGTAAATTTGGTTTCTAGTTTGCAGTTTCAGACGCTCCCGGTGGTTAATCACCGTCGGCTATTCAAGCCAATGGCCAACCAGAAATTAGAAACCAAGCTTATCTATCAGTTCATCATATTCTTCGTTCAGCCCCAGCTTCGCCATCCACGACCGCTGCTCGCGCATCAGATTCGGCAGGTGAGCGACGTCGGATAGCGCATATTCGACGAGCTCCTCTGTCCAAATACCGTCCCATGTCCGATTGAATTTTGACCTGTGGGATTTTTCGAGGTCGACTGCAAAGTATCGATAAAGCGTTTCGGCGAGGGACGCTGATTGATTTGCGCCGCGCGTTAGGACGCGTTCGGCGATCATCGTGTCGAAGACGTTTCGCACCCCAACGCCTACAGCGCCCAGAAAGTCGAGATCGAATTTCGCATTGTGAAATATCTTAATCACCGACGAGTCCAATAGAATATCCGCCAACTTACCGAGCCGCACTCCCTCGCTCAGAGGAACTAGAACACTAAATTCGCCGTCCGAGAATTGGATCGAAAAGATCTTGCCGTATTTTGAATTGAGGGACGACGTTTCTGTATCGCAGCCGACTGCCGCCGCCGTGCAAAGTCGGGAAAAGGCATCGTCGATCTCTTGGGAAGTGCGGGCGATCAGAACATTCACATAACGATTGTAGTCGACGCTGCCCCACGAAAAAAAACGCCTGCGCCTGATGATATAGACCGATCGATTTCTTGAATTCCGTCCGCCTCGGTGTATCCTGTGTCAGGCTGGAACAGCCCGGCCACGGAATACTTCGGATAGAACCTGACGAATCCTATGCTCGAGACACTTACCGATGTCGAAGCCCGCGTTCTTGGCAGCCTTGTCGAAAAGCAGCTCACGACTCCTGAATACTATCCGCTCACGCTCAATGCGCTGACTGCCGCCTGCAACCAGAAAAGCAATCGCGACCCGGTCGTCGCATACGACGACACGACGATCACCGGAGCCGTGGATACGTTGCGGGACAAGAATCTCGTGTATCTTTTCTACGGCAGTAATAGCCGCGCGGTGAAATACAAACACATGCTCCCGAGTGTTTATGAGCTCGAGCCTGGCGGGGTAGCGATAGTCGCCGTGCTGCTGCTTCGGGGACCGCAAACTTTGGGTGAACTGCGCGAACGAACCGGCCGGCTCTATGAGTTTTCAGGGATGGGGGAAGTACAGGAAACGTTAGATGGGTTAATGCGACGTGATGACCCGCTTATCGTAAAACTGGAACGACAAGCCGGCCAGAAAGAAGCACGTTACGCGCACTTGTTATGCGGCGAGGTGGAGCAAAGAGTCGCGGCGCTTGCAGTTCGTGAAAGTGGCGGGGTGGCTGTAGCTGGAAAAAACGACCGGATCGAAAATCTGGAAGCCCAGATCGAAACGCTTCGCAACGAATTCGCATCGCTTAGTGAGACGTTTGAAGAATTTCGAAAGCAGTTTGAATAGCCGATCGGTACGGGTGTCATGCGTAGCGGTCTAACATTTCCCTCAACAGCTCGGGTTGGACCGGCTTGTAGATCACATCGGAGCAACCGGCCTTCAACGCTTCAGCCTTGATGTCGCTAAACGCCGTTACCGCGATTATCGGAACGAGATTATTCGTTTTTTTATCGTGAATGAGTTGAGCAACGGATAGCCCATCGAGAAGAGGCATGCCGATGTCCATTAGGATGAGGTCTGGCAGGAACTCCACAGCCTTGTCGATCGCCTCGTAAGGCCCTGACGCCTCGATGACCGAATAACCGAGCTGCTCAATCATAAACTTCAGCAAGATCCGAGTATCTTCGTAATCTTCGACAACCATCACCGTCTTCTTCATACCCCTTGATATACCTCTTGAAAACCATTTTAGCGGTTGGGCCATCCGTGGGGCAATGTGTTTAACCCGGATTATGAAGAAATGTAGTGACGGTGAACGCCCGACTAGCTGAGTTTGCAGCATTTTGGCCGTCGCGGACCGTGATCGTAAATGCCGAGGTTCCTTTCAGTCTCGCCCTACCGTGGATGATGCCGGCCGCCGAATCAAGCACCAGGCCGGGCGGAAGGGTACCTGCCGATACGGACCAGACGTACGACCCGGCCCCGCCTGAACCGCTTAGCACCTGATAGTAATATCGAAGACGCGCGGCGTTCGGCAGCGTGGAAGTATTTATTTGAGTCGGCGCGGCTGCGGCGAATTCAAAGGCGCCGATGTCGATCGCCGCGCTGATGGGCCGAGCCTCACTTGACTGATGTCGGACGTAATGACGGAGCACATTATATTGCGTCAGCACATCGGCATGAAGCACGGCCCCCGCATTTATCGCTGTCGAATTCGAAGCTAAACGAAAGTCCTGATTCGCCCCATCCATAAAGCCCGGCGCCGTTCCCACTATTGTCGTTGCACCACCGCTGACGCTCCCTTCGAACGCGCCTTCGTGGGAGTTTCGCCAACCGGTCTTCGCCCAGTTGTTCGCAAGTGTTAATGTCCCCGCTTCAGCCAAAAGGGCGAGACTGGTTCCCGCGGCAGTATTGAAGAAAATATTGTTTCGCGCGTCGCAGGTCTCTTCGTTGGTTGAGAGGCGCATCACAACGGTCGTTCCAGCTCGGCTCGAGTAAAGCGTGTTGTTGTAAAAATACAGTTTTCCCTTTCGATAGTCCGCGGTCGTCCCGCTATCGCCGCCATAATGGACTGCTTGATTGTTTCCGCCGTCTTCCTTGATCAAGACGTTTCCATAAACGAACGTCTTTCGATATTCGGGAGCATTGCGGATGATCGCGCTGTCCTCTCCGTCGACGAGATCGAGATTTCGATTCCCCCCTTCGATCCAGTTGTAACGGACGATCAGTCCGGCAGAGCGGTCTTTGAGATTTACTCCTGGCGCACCGGCACGCGGGGGCCCAAACCGGTTGTATTGAAATGTAATGTTGACCGCCGCGGTGTAATTATTGTGCTGGAAGATGCTGCCGACCACACCGTTGCCGAAAATATAGTTTCCCTCCACCAGGATATTCCGCGAAACTCCGTCATCGCCGGACGCGACAAAGAAACCATTCGCGCTGTCGTAGATCCGGCAATTTCGAACCGTGATATTTTCGCCGCGCTCGACATAGATCGACGACGCCGATGTCGAATAGCTTTCGACGCCGCCCGAGTCGTTCGTAAAAGTGTAGCTCGGATGTCCGCTGCGAATGTCGAGGTTTTCAATGACGATGAAGTTCGCGTACGAACTGTCCGGAACGTTGGATCCGCCGATCTTAATGACGCCGCGGTTCTCGCTCCAGAAATTTAGCCCCGGAGGAGTGGTCGCGTTTCGGCCATCAATAATGGGCAGCTCTCCACCGGGTCCGGGTACGCCGCGGACCGTGATCGGTAACGCGGCCGTTCCGCTCCTTCCGATCACCCACTTTTCCGCATAGGTTTCGGGCCGCCAGTAGATCAAAACCGTATCGCCCGGCTGCAGTGTCGCCCACGGAACCTCGCCTATCGTATCTAACGAGGTATTTGGTTTTACCTCGTAGACGGTCGCAAAGGCGCTTGAAATCCCCAAGAGGAGAGTGGCGGCGATTATTAAGTACTTCATAGAAACTTTCGGGCGGACGGTTAGCAGGGTAAGAAGCGAAGGTTCTCTAGTTTAAAGACAATCCTAATATAGCTTTCGTTCCGGCACCGGGGCAACAAAAAGGCCGGACGGAATCCGGTTTTTTTTCTGCGCGGTAGTGTGGAATTCTTTCGAGATCCCGCCGAAATTTATTCGAGCGAATTCTCGGCAGCTTAGTGAGTTGCTTCCGAGTTCGAAGCAACAAAACGATTCAGTGATCAGACAATTTGCCCTCGATCTCGCCCTGTGGCACAACCAGGATCTTGTCGCTGTACATCGCTTGATAGAGGCGTTGGGCCAACTCGGGATTCAACGCCGACACGGTCCGCTGCTGGGCGATCGCGGCGTCTTTGTCGCGATGAGCGAGATAAAGGTATCCGAGAAGGAACTGGGCCGTTTCGTCCTTAGGCGCGATCTGCGTTGCGTACCGCGCTTCGGCAATCGCGAGATCGAATTTTTTTCGCATAGCATAAGCGAAGCCAAGACTGATCCGGATCGACTTGTTCTCAGGAGCAATGGATCTTGCCTTCTCGAGAAACGAGGTGGCTTTACCAAAATCCTTTAAATTGATGTATGCATTCCCGGTGTTGAGGAGTATCGTCGAATCACCCGGCTTCATCGTGCCTGCTTTGAGAAACAGGTCGAGCGCTTCTTTCTGGCGACCCGTTTCCATAAGTACGATGCCCAGATGGTTATAGGAAACGGCATGATCGGGCGTAAGTCGAATCGCATTTAGGATAGCGGTTTCCGCACGGCCCAGGTCCTTCATTTCACAGTAAAGACTGCCAAGGTTGCGGTAGACTACCGGATTGTTCGGGAAGAGTTCGGCGGAACGATTTAGCGATTTGAGAGCGTCGGTATAATTGCCGTTTTGAAATTGAATTACGCCCTCATTGTTAAGTGTGATTCCCTCTCGTTCATTCGGCGATTGAGAATACGCGGCGGCTGCCAGCATGAAAACTACAACGAAAACTCGCTGAAAAAGGTACAACATAACAACTCCTTTTTTTCGTTTTTCTATTTTTGAGACGCGGGAGCCCTGGGGCCGGAACAGGCTCCGGCCCAATTGGAGAGATAGAACTGTAAGTGGAGGGTGCCGGTACTACCGGCTACGCTTTCGGACGCCGATCTTCATCTGGACAAGTTCTTCGACCGTGACATTCGGTTCGGTTGCCCGTGCCTCGCGGATGAATTGGGGGTCGATCTTGAAGATGCGGAATTTTACAATGTCCTCGGATGACAGGTCGGTAATTCCCTCTGCCTTTATTTCATTCAAGAACTCGGGCGTCACTTTAAAGATCCGAAATTTGACCAGGCCTTCGAAATCCTGCGAGGCAAAGCCCATGTCATGCACCTGCTTTACATAATCCGCGTCGATCTTGAAAATGCGTCCCTTAACCAACTCTTCCATTCCGAGGTCCGGGAAACCTGTCGCCTTCATCTCTGCCATGTATTGGGGTGTGATCTTGAAGATCACGGCTTTGAAAAGATCATCAACGTCGAGCGGCCCGAAGTTGGCGGACTTGAGGTCGTCGGCGAAAGCGGTGGTTAGATTGAGGGTGGTCGCAGTGAACAATCTCTGATCGAGCTCGGCCGGCCCGTGCTTGGAGGGTTTTGAAAAGTCGAATCCGCGGGCTTTCATCGCGTCGACAAAAGAATAGTTCGGAGTAAATTTGAAAGTACCCAAACCTTTTCCATTCACGAATGAGCCTTCACACAGGATAGTTCCCGCTTCGCGGGCCATGCTGAAACTGACGCGCCCGTTTTGGGCCTGGTCGCGTGTTAGACCCTGAAGATCGGAATATGAAAAGCTCGAACCGTGCTGGTTTCTGCCGCCTTTCTCAGTACGGATCTCAAACGACAAATAGATCTTGTCCGGTGACAGCTGCGTCTTCTCCGAATCCCCGTCCCTCGTGTCGGCTTTCCAGTCCCCCGCTATCGGGTTCTGGGCGACGATAACATAGGAACCGAGCACAAAAATTACAAATGCAAAGCTAAACAGACGAACAGCCAAACTTTTCGACATAACCAATCCTCCGACCGACGATATTTTCTATATGCAAGTTAATGCGTTTACAGAAAAAGAACACCAGCCGCCGGAAGTTTATGACAAGAAGTTCGAGCGAAGTAAGAAGAAGCCCGCTTGAGCGGGCCGTCTCAAACCACTAGATGGTTGAATGAATTGTCAATGAATTTGAAATGTCTTTCAGAATCGTCCCGGATGGCTCCGAGTTTTTCGTAGAACTTTACAGCCGGCGCATTCCACTCCAGCACCTGAAAATCTATCCGCTCGAACCCGCGCTGCTTGGCAAGCTTTGCGACGATCTTGACCATTGCCTCGCCAAGACCATTGCGTCGGAAATCTTCAGCAACAAAAATGTCCTCGAGATAATATCCACACTGTCCGCGGAAGCTCGCGAAATATGGATAAAACATCGCGTATGCGACCGGCTTCGCATCGTGAAACGCAACAAGTCCTTCCACGAACGCATCGTCACCGAACATGACATCGAATAAGCGCTGCTCGGTTATTTCGCAGTAGTCGCCAAGATTTTCGTATTCGGCAAAGTCTCGCATCAGACGCACAATAGCGGGAACTTCGTCGGGAGTCGATTTGCGTATCTGTATATCCATAAAAGAAGCCGTGCCCGGAACAAATTCTACCAAGCACGGCCAAGGTTTTTCTAACGAACTAACGGAACTTAACCTTTTCGTTTCGTGGGTGTCGTTTTCTGTGGAGCCAATTTCTGCTCGTTCTTAAGCTCTTCGATGATCGCTTTTGTACTTTCCTTTAGCTTATGTGTATCCGGCGCGGTGTCCACGAACCGCTGCATATAATTCAGCCCTTCCTGGAGAACAGTTTTGTCAGGCGGTATAGGCGTAGCGCCCTCGGAGTAAAGAGCCAATCCCAGTCCGCCAAGAGCGTCAACATTGTCGGGAGCTAGTTCGAGTACTTTTCGATACCCGACAATTGCGTTCTTTAGCTCGCCTGCGCTGTTCATGTTGCCCGCATAACTTAATAAACTTGTGATCTTCTTCGCCGGATCAGTCTCGGCCG
>JBDTMK010000142.1:0-7744 GCA_039934315.1 Pyrinomonadaceae bacterium
CCACCCTTGTTAGTCGTCCTGTAGCTTCCGCTCGCAAGTGCAACTGCGGCGCCCGCGGCGGTTGCTGACTGCCACCACCCGCCCGATGGCGGTGCAGCAGCAAGATCGGTGAAGATATAAGGACCCGCTAGGTCCGAAGAATCACCACAGCCCGCGGCAGTGGTTGAACCGGTGTAACCGAAAAGCGTTTGTGACGCCCCGTTCGGGGCAATCAATACAGCGGTGACGTCACCGATAAAAGTGTGGACCGGGGCCCCGAACGTCATCGATACGCTTACCTCCGTTGGTGCGGTCGCGACACCCGTAACACTAAATGTGACATTCCTGGGTGTCCCGTCAGCTCCGCATAGCGTTGGTGTCCCCGGACCGTCCGGGATCCCACCTAAGGAAGCCGGATTGGCAGGAAACGCAATTTGCGCGGACACTGCGGAAATAGCCAGAAACGTCAATACCAAAGCCCCAAAAATTCCTTGCAATTTCGATAACTGATTATCCTTAATCCAACAAAACATATAAATCTATCCCTCCTCCAGGCCGTTAAGTCGCAGGTTAACTCGAGAGTGATTCCGATCACTCTTCCTCAATCCTCAAAAACAAATTTCACAGATTAGAAACACTAAGCAGAATGGTGGAACAAACTTATCCTCTTTGTTCGGCGCGTGTCAAGGAATTCATTGATAACTTTAAACTTTTTGACCACTCCGCACGACCCGGCGTATCGACCGGCCGTCGCGGTCGTTGTTCCAGAATGCTAAGCGGGCTCTTTCGGCTATTGCCGAAACTATGCCTCGGGCAGTTGGATTTCGGCGGGCGGATCGCATGTTGACAAACGGCATCCTCACCAGACAAGATTTGCCCGTGAATCCAACACCATTTTCCCGAAACGACCGCAAAGAAGTTTTTGGATGGATGCTGTACGACTGGGCGAACTCCGCTTTCTTCACTGTCGTGATCGGCGTCCTTATCGGACCGTACCTGCTGAATTTGGCACAGGCCGCCGTAGGCGAAGACGGCACTATCCTCGACCTTCTTTTCTTCAGGGTCACACCAAAGGGCCTGCCCGCGTTTTGCACAGCGATATCGGTCATCTCGATGGTGATATTCCTACCGGTTCTCGGAGCCATCGCAGACTACACCAATCTCAAGAAAGTTTTAATGGCTGTGTTTTGCTACGCCGGGGTTATCGCCGGAGCTCTCCTCTTTTTCGTCACCGAGAGTTACGTCGCATGCAGTCTCCTTTTCATCTTCTCGAACATGGCCTTCGCCGCCGCGAACGTTTTTTACAACGCGTTCCTGATCGACATCACAACCGAGGATCGACGCGACAAGGTGTCGAGCTACGGCTACGGACTCGGCTACCTGAGCGGATTTCTCGTGCTGGTACTGGATCTTATCTTCCTGAAATACGCGCCGGATCTTGGGATCACCACGGGCATGGCGGTCCGCATTTCCTTTCTCGGTGCATCACTTTGGTGGGGAGCCTTTGCCGTGATCACGTTCCGCCTGCTAAAAACTCGCGGAGCTGAGAAGCAGATTCCACATGATAAGAGCCTCGTTACGGCTGGCTTCGGAGAGGTTTGGCAGACGCTAAAAGAGCTACGGCGTCTTCGCTACACGATGCTTTTTCTGATCGCTTACCTTTTCTACAACGACGGTATCCAGACCGTGATCCTGCAAGCATCGGTGTTCATCTCGTATGAGCTGTTCACTTCCAAAGGCCTTCCCGCCGACAATTCATTCCTGATAATTATTTTTGGGATAGCGCAAATCTCGGCCTTTGCCGGTGCGCTTATCTTCGAGCGCATCTCACGGTTTATCGGAGCCAAGCGCACGATCATCCTCTCACTAATCATCTGGTGTGGAATCGTTATTTACGCTTACGGTTTTTTCGCAACTGCGATGCAGGCATATATTCTCGGGGCGTGCATCGGTATGGTCCTCGGAAGCGCACAGGCTCTGTCCCGTTCGCTCTATTCGCAAATGATTCCGGCTGGAAGGGAGTCGTCATTCTTCGGTTTGTATGAGATCTCGGAAAAGGGAACCTCCTGGATGGGCCAGCTGATGTTTACAATCATAGTCGGCGCGACCGGCTCCTTCCGTCACGCGATACTCGGCCTGATCGTCTTCTTTATCATCGGCAGTTTTATTTTGCTGTTTACGGATACGACGAAGGCGATTCACGAAGCCGGAAACCGGACACCGGAGGAAGCAGAAAATGTATGAGTTGGCTATAATATGAGCACTACGGAAAGAGAGACAAACCACGTGATCGGTGATTCGGAAGACAGAATCGTAACAATTTTTGGCGGGTCCAAGTGCGGGCCTGCTTCGGACGAATATCGCGAAGCCCACGACATCGGCATGCGCTTGGCGAAGGCTGGATTTACGATATGCACCGGCGGATATCTGGGCGTGATGGAAGCAGCATCTCGTGGCGCACGCGAAGCCGGCGGTCGCGTCTTTGGTATCGTTATGAACCAATTCAAGTCGGAGCCGAACCGCTATCTGACCGACAAGGTCGCCACGAACCATTTCTACGAGCGGCTGCAAAATCTGATCACGCGGTCCGTGGGGTTTGTCGCGCTGCGCGGCGGGATGGGAACGGTTACGGAAGTATCACTCGTGTGGAACAAACTGCAGACGCATGTCCTTGATCGACGTCCGATCGTTCTCGTCGGCGACTGCTGGCGCGATGTGGTGGACGCCTGGAAAAAACATCTGGTCGTCTCTGACGAAGACGTGGCCTACCTCGACTTCGCTCACAACGCGGAAGACGCAGCGAACATCATCATCGAAAAATCAAAGGGAGTCGTCATTCAGCACGTTTGAATATGAATTGTCCTAAATGCAATGCATCCCTGTTGCCGAACGCGAAATTTTGCGGAGCGTGTGGATTCACACTTCAGTCGCAAGCATCCCCGCTTCCGCCGCCGCCACCTGTCCAACCTCCTGCTTCCGAACAGCAGCGGCCTCCGGGGGGGCAGTCGCAAACATCCGGTGGAGCTTTTCTGTTCGACACTGACGGGCGTGGTCAGGGACGTGGATATACGTGGGAGATTCTCCATCAGGGAGCCTTTGCACTTGCAGCCGTGAAGCTTCAGCCGGAAGCTGCAATTCATGCCGAGGCCGGTGCGATGGTTTCGATGTCTGCTAACGTCGATCTCTATTCGGAGATGAAAGGCGGTGTCTTCGGCGCTTTGAAGCGCGCTGTCGGAGGCGAGTCCGCGTTCGTTTCGACATTCACGGCAAAAGGCGGGCCCGGCGAGGTCACATTCGCACCGGGTGCTCCTGGCGATGTCGCCGGCATCGAGATGCGCGGGCAAACGTTCATGGTGCAATCCAGCTCGTACCTGGCGGGTGACATGTCACTCGACGTCGACACGAAATTCGGCGGTGCGAAATCGTTCTTTGGCGGCGAAGGCTTGTTCGTTCTCCAGGTGAGCGGCACGGGCCTCCTGCTTGTATCGTCTTTCGGCGCCATCCATCGAAAAACTCTGCGTGCAGGCGAACAGTATGTCATCGACACGGGCCATCTCGTCGCATGGGAGGGCCACATGCAATACAACATCCGAAAAGCCGCGAAGAGCGGATTCCTCCGCAGCTTCCTGAGCGGTGAAGGCATGGTTGCAGAATTCAACGGGCCGGGCGAGATTCTGATACAGACACGCAACCTCGCGGCTTTTGCCAGCATGCTCCGGCCGTTTTTCCCGTCACAGAGCGGAAGCGGCGGTAGCGGATTTAGTTTCGGAAGCTAGCCGCAGAGCTAACGGTTCCCAAATGCAATTCCCGGATCCGAAAAAGTCCTCAGTCGCGCAAAGCAACGGCACGGAGATTCGCCTACAGGCGCGGGCGATGTCGCGCGGCGTGGCGATCGGGCGAGTGGTTTGCATTCACGGCAGCACCCGCCAGTTTTTTAGGATCGACATTGACGACTCCGCAGTAGAGCACGAGACGCTTCGAGCCCGCAGCGCGTTCCGTCTTGCGAGCAGTCAACTCGGCAAACTTCAGATCGAAGCCGGAACGGGATCAGTCCCCGCAATACTCGACGCACAGCGGGCAATGATCGAGGATTCGTCGCTTCTCGAAAAAGTTGATGCAGCGATCACCGAGCAAAAGGTAAATGCTGAGTGGGCCGTGAAAATGGTCACGGATGCTTACATCGCAACGTTCAAGGCACTGACGGACGAACATCTGCGAGATCGGTACATCGACGTCGAAGATGTCGCCGAGCGCGTTTTGAATGCACTCGGCGGCGGTGAGCGGAGCACGCCGCTCGCAAAGGATTCGATCATCGTCGCGCAGGAACTGATGCCATCGACTCTTGCCGAGCAGACGGCCAGCAATCCTACTGCGGTCATTACCGAGCACGGCGGATGGACCTCGCACACTTTCATCCTTGCCCGCGAATTGAATCTTCCCGCCGTGACCGGCGTTCGCAAGATATTGCGGCGAGTCAGCACAGGCGACGCGGCGATCGTTGACGGTTACAACGGAAGCGTGATCCTTAATCCCACGCCCGAAACTCTTGAACGGTATCGCCTCCCGGCCGCCCAGTTCCAACAGATAAACTACAACGATGTCACTGTTCCGGATACGGAAACCAAAACTGTTGACGGGAAGCAGATCACCGTCCGCGTCAACGTTGACCTTCCCGAGATCTATAAACGAGCGAAACGGATCGGGGCGCGAGGCATCGGCCTTTACAGATCCGAATTTCTCTTCAATCGTTTTAATGGATTTCCGACCGAAGACGAGCAGTTTCATGCCTATCGTGAAATTGCGGAGTACGCCGGCGAGGACACCGTAAAGATACGCACCTTCGATATCGGCGCGGACCAATTGTACGAACAGTCTCACGGCCGTGAGAAGAATCCGGCCCTCGGACTGCGGGCGATTCGCCTCGGACTGGCAAACCTTCCTCAACTGCGAACCCAGCTGCGTGCGATCTTGCGAGCGGCCCACGGACAAAACATCGACGTCGTTATTCCGATGGTCTCGGGCGTGGAGGAGATCCTTGATGTAAAGACGCTCCTAAGCGAAGAAACAGAGGCCCTTTCGAACGACAGGGTTCCGGTGGGGAATCCCCGAATCGGCGCGATGGTCGAAGTTCCGTCGGCCATATTTCTTATCGACGACATCGTCCGGGAAACCGATTTTGTCTGCCTCGGGACGAATGACCTTGTTCAATACCTGCTCGCCGTCGACCGTGATAACGAATCAGTCTCGGGTTGGTTCCGGACACTTCACCCGGCCGTTATCCGGGCGGTCGCTTCCGTTATCTCGGCGTGCTCCAGGGGCGGGAAGGCCCTTACCATCTGCGGCGAGATGGCGGGGTCTCCATTCTATCTCCCGCTTCTTATTGGAATGGGGGCGACAGAGCTGAGCATGAACGTTAGCTCGATTCTTCGAGTCAGGAAGGTGATTTCGGGGCTTGCGTATCAGGAGACGTTGGCCGTCGCCAGAGAAGCGGAAGCGTGCCGTACCGCCGATGAGGTAGAGGCCGTTCTCGAAAAACATATCGCTGAAAAGTGGTCGCATCTCATCCAACCCGACCGGCGAACCCGGCCGCGTATCTGATCTGAGCTGGCGGCGCTTGACTTAGTTTCCAAACGTTGAACATTCTTTGCTATACTGTTTCGGCCTCGCAATGGAGCAGGCAGGGCAGTCGCTTCCCGAAAGAGAAGAGGAAAGTCCGAACACCACAAGGCAACGAGCCGGATAACGTCCGGGCGCCCGTCGAAAGGCGGGTGACGACAAGTGCAACAGAGAATAGACCGGCCATTAAATTTGAAATCTCAAATTTGAAATTTCAAATGGTTACGGGTGAAACGGTGAGGTAAGAGCTCACCGGCGTGGCTGGTAACAGTCGCGGCCAGGTAAACTCCTCGTGGTGCAAGACCAAATAGGGAAATGTTTTTTGAGCTGCCCGCTCATTGTCGGTGAAAATCGACGGCATTTCCGGGTAGGTCGCTCGAGCCGTTCGGTAACGAACGGCCTAGATGAATGATTGCCGCCGCCTTTATGGCGGTCACAAAATTCGGCTTACGAGTCTGCTCCATTGCAATAGGCGTTCAGTCCCAACACTCTAAAAACAGGAGAATCCCAGTATGGCAAACCGGAAAGGTGTGTTTATTGGTGCATACGTTCCGAACGAGTTAAAGGAATCGCTTCGCCGTCGCGCCGCAGCCGAACACAGAACTCTTTCACAAGAAATAACCCGCATCCTTGTCGAGGCTGTCCACGGCAAGGGTTTGCCTGCCGGCAGCGTCGATCGCCGAGACAACACGACCATTCCGCGTCGGCGCGAAACCGATTCTCCGATCCGCCGCCGCGCTGAAGATCTTCCGTTCATCCCGAGCGGTCAGAATAAAAAAGAGGACTAGTACGACTTCATTGGTTCGATGCGACGTTTGCCGGAAGGAAGACGTCGCATTTTTTGTTTGCGAGTTCTTGTTTGCTAAGATTCACTTCGATGAACGGACGGACAGGATTTTTTATTTTTATCGCAGCCTTGCTGGGTCTCGCAGCGGGATTTATTTTGGCCAATTCGATCAATCGTAACGAGCTTTCGGTGCTGCGGGCTGAAAATGAGCGGCTGAAGACGGAAGGCAGCGCCGGTTCTAATCCCGATGCAAAGGGAGCCGGGCTGACCGAGGACGAGATCAACGCAACTATCGCCAAGGCCGACCAGAGCCCGAATGACTTTGATCTGCAAAGAAATATCGGTGTCGCAATATACCGATACGGCGCGATGAAGCAGGACGAGAAAGTGATCCGCCAATCCGTACGGATATTAGATAGAGCCGCGGCACTGCGTCCGGATGATTACGACGTTATCCTCAGCCTTGCGAATGCAAATTTTGATGTCGGATATTTCAGCAAGGACAACGACGCGTTGACGAAGGCGCGCACCTTCTATTCGAAGGCACTTGTTTCGAAACCAGAAAACGTCGACATCAGAACCGATCTCGGATTAACTTACTTCCTTCAGACCCCAGCGGATCTCGACAACGCGGCCAGTGAATTTAAGAAGTCCCTTGAAAACAATCCGAAACACGAAAAGTCTTTGCAATTCATGGTTCAGACTTTGATAAAGCAGAACAAGACCACCGAAGCGTCCGCGTATCTTGAGCGCCTTCGTGCCGTCAATCCAAAGAACGAATCCATCGGCGAACTTACTTCTATGCTTTCAGGTGTGCAGCCGGCCGGATGAAAGAAGCATTTTTCACTCTTATCGTAATTGCGATCCTCCTCGGTCTGACCGCGATCCGCTACCGCAGGCAGATCGCCGCGATGCTCCACATCTGGCGATCGCTGAAATCGATGCGCGATCAGGCAAAGGAAAAACAAGTGCGGCCGCAAGACAGTATCCCGGCCGGCCCCTTAGTGAATTGCGCAAAATGCGGAACGTGGGTGCCTGAGCAGAAGGCGATCCAGCTTCGCGGCGGTACATTTTATTGTTCGTCGTCTTGCCTCGAATCGTCAGTGCCCGCTGGATGAGTGATCAAGGCACAAACGATCTGACGTACCAGCTGATCAATTGTTCTCCGAACAGAAGCGACAAGATCGACCCGGTTCCGAGGAAGATCCCGAACGGGATCTGGGTCTGAAGATCTTTGTCTTTTTGTTTTGCAATCAGAACAATTCCTATCAACGCACCGGCGAAAGCGCCGAGGAAGATCGAAAGAAAAGCCAGCCGCCAACCAAGCAGAGCTCCGACGCCAAACATCATTTTCACATCGCC
>JBDTMK010000143.1:0-7657 GCA_039934315.1 Pyrinomonadaceae bacterium
GACAACCGTTTTAAGACAAAGGTCGAGAATATTTCAGACGCCGTTATCGGTGCGAAGAGACTAGCACTTGGAGGCGAGGAACCGGCGCAGATCGCAGAGTATATTTCGCAGGTCCTATCAAGCCCATCGACTCTCAGGTTGTCCGAAGAAGCTCCGCCGGATGCCGAGTTGGTGGGATAACGCCCCCAATGGATTTGATTCGTTTCCGTACTTAATTATTCACAACGGCCTACTGACCAACATTATGTCGGAAGCATCGGAGAAAGTTCTCGGTATCAAACAGCTTCCGTTGTTCCCGCTGCCTCTTGTGCTGCTGCCCAACGAAATCCTGCCGCTGCATATTTTTGAACCTCGCTATCAGCAGATGCTGTCGGATATCGAACTCCGGCGAAACGTATTCGGAATCACTTTTTTCGATCCGGGAGAAGAAGCTCTTCTGAATCGGCCGCAGATCGGAAGCGTAGGATGTGCGGCAGAGGTGCGCGAAACGAGCATGCTTCCGGACGGGAGGTCGAACATCGTAACGTCCGGCGTGATCCGGTATCGCTTGTTGGATTACGTCGACGCCGGCACGCCGTACCTAACCGCGGCAGTCGAATTTTTTGAAGACGAGGAAGAATCTGACGATCTGCTACAGCCCGTCGCTGATGAAGTCTTTGAGCTTTTCGAGCGCATTGCGAGAGCCGCTTTCGAACTGAGCGGGAATCGCGGCAGCTTTCCCGAGATACCGAAAACGGAGCCCGAGTCGCTTTCGTTTCTAGTGACCGCGGCGTTCAGCGTCGACAATGAGATCAAGTACAAAATGATCGAGACGACGTCCACGAGCGAGCGGCTCGCGAAGCTACGCGGCATCATGGTCCAGGCCGTCGATAAGATGGAGTCGAATGCCGAAACAGTGAAGGCCGCTCACACGAACGGCCATTCAAAAAAGAAAATTGACTTGTGAGTTTTACATCATCGGCGGCGGCGGGCCGAGAGACTGACGAAAGAAATCGATGACGCGCTGGTCGTAGCTTTCTGAAAGCTCAAGCGACGCGTTTATGATGCTATAACCCGACGGGCTGAGGTCGGTTTTGGATTCGACTGTCGAAGTTCCTGGGAAGCATTTGCTTAGCTTCGATGTAGATTCCTGAAACGCCGGCGCATCCAGCCCGCCGAGCAACAGGACCTTGCGGCCCGCGAGGGTTTTCGCCATATCGCATGACGATTCGCGCCTGAAGCAACCCTCGAAAAAATAAGGGCGAGTTCCCAATTTGGCGAATTCGGCTGTCAGCGTACTTCCGAACGGGAACCGATTCTCGACGGTCGATGCAAGCATGCTGTCCGCATTCTGCGGAACGGAATCCAGTGCGAGGGCCTTTACGCTTTCGTCCTGTGTCGCGGCCGATATCGCCGCAAAAGACCCCATCTCGAGCCCGTATATCCCGATTTCTTTACCAACCAGACCAAACTGCTCTGGCGTTTTCAGAGTGCGTAGAAACTGGATCGCCGCGTTCGTATCGTCGGCTTCACAGCCGCCGAACGACGTATATTTCACGGCCGGGTTCTGGCCATGTCCCCTCTGATCGGGCATCAGTATTGTGAAGTTTGTCGCTTCGTTCAGCTTTACGCCAAGATTCAAAACGTATGATCGATTCGCACCGTACTTGTGGAGCAAGATCACCGCAGGTGCGTCCTGGGCACCGCGGAGCAGCCATCCCCGTGCCGGGGTGCCATCCTTGTTGACCCAATTTTCGTCGGTCACCTGGGCTCCCCGGGCGCTCAGCATTCCGTAAACCTGAGGTGTCACGAGATACGCAGCGCTAACCGGATGTGCAGCTTCGTGAACCAGCCATATGGAGGCCACCGCGACTGCCACAACGAGCAGGAATATGACCGGAAACAGAAGACGCGAAAAGCTTTGGAGAAGGCGAATACTCTTTGCCATATAAAATGATTTGTAAAGTGATGCAACTAAGGAAAGAAGATGGGATTCTTAAGTGAAGCCTGGTGGAAAAAGACTTCGGATGTGCCAGTCGAAATGGTACCATAATCGGCACTAATGGGAAAGATATTTTTAACGATGCTAAACCTGAGAATTCCGGCCTTTTTGCTCGTATTTATCGCGTTTTCGCTGAACGTTTTTGCTCAAACGCCGGCGGCCTACACCGGCTCTTCGAGTCAAACCGGATCGACAGCTTTTTTCCCCTTGTCTCAAGTAAGGGAAGGGATGAACGGGAAGGCACGGACCGTATTCCGCGGTAGCGAGCCTGAAGAGTTCAATGTCGAGATCCTCGGCGTCGTTCCGGGCGCGATCGGACCGAAACAGGATCTGATCGTCGGCCGTCTGAGCGGCGGCGGTGCCGATCGTACGAGCGTGTTCGCCGGGATGTCCGGCTCACCGGTTTATATCGACGGAAAATTGGTCGGGGCGATCTCATACAGCTTTCCATTCTCAAAAGAACCCATCTGCGGAATAACCCCGATCGAGCAAATGATCGCAATCTTTGAGAAAAAGGAAGGAATCAGGATGACTGCCGCGGAGCCAAAGAGCGTTTCGTTCGCTGAACTGGCTTCGACGAATTGGGCTTCGGAGTTTCCAAAAAATCCTGTAGCGTCGAGCGGATTGCTTGCCGGCGTCTCTAACAATTCTTTACTGATGGCGGTCGCCGGACAATCGTTCCAGCCGATCGCGACTCCGATGACCTTCTCCGGATTTTCGCAGCAAACGCTGAACGAGTTTACGCCTCAGCTGCTTCAAGCCGGGCTCGTGCCGGTTTCTGCCGTCGGCGGTTCGGCCCCGATCTCGCCTATGAAAAAGGCGGACGCGACAACACTGCTTGGGGGCGATTCGGTTTCGATGCAGCTTACGCGCGGCGATTACAGTCTTGCTGCGGCCGGAACCGTGACCTGGCGCGACGGCAATAAAGTTTACGCATTCGGACATCCGTTCCTGAGCCTTGGAATTTCCGATCTGCCGATGGCGGAGTCTCACGTCGTTGCAGTTGTTCCGAGCGTCAATAATTCATTCAAACTTTCAGTGCCCGATTCGATGGTCGGAACAATGACGCAGGATCGAGCGACCGGAGTTTTCGGGAAGCTTGGGCAGTCACCGAAGATGATCCCGGTGCGGATAAATGTGACTTCGAGCCGCGGACAGACGGACGTTATCAACTTCGAAGTAGCCAAGGATGATTTTCTGACTCCGCTGCTCCTGAACATCGCTGTTTATAACACGGCGGTCGCGCAGGAACGGACGGTCGGAGACGCAACGGTCCAGATCGCGGGAGAGATCGGTATCAAGAACCAGCAACCGATCAAAATCGATCGTCGATTCGCCGGCGGGCAAGCCACTCAATTCGCAGCGGCGTCGGTTGCCGGCCCGGTGGCGGCTTTGATGAGGAGTCGTTTTGACGACCTCGAGATCAGCGGCATAACGCTCAACCTGACATCTTCTGACGGAAGCAAGACAGCCGTGCTTGATCGAATGTCGATCGACAGGACGCAGGTGAAAGCCGGCGAGAGCGTCGAAGTCCTGGCGTTCGCCCGCACAAATTCCGGAAAGATGTTTGTGCAAAGGATACCGGTGACGATACCTGCGGATACGCCGACCGGGCTTTTCTCGATCACGGTCGGGGATGGAAAGGAGATTCAGCAGAACTCCGCGATCCAGCACTTTGTACCGCGCGATCTAGGCGAACTGGTGGCGACGATCAACAAACTCAAGCTGCCGGATCGCTTGTACCTTCAAACATTTCGAACGACGAACGGTGCGGTTATCGGCTCAAGCGAAATGCCGAATCTTCCGCCGTCGGTCCTGGCGACCCTCAACAACGATCGAACGGCCGGTGGAATCAAGCCGGCCGTTCAGACGATCGTGAACGAGTTCGCCCTGCCGCCGGCCGAATTTCTCATATCGGGCCAACAGACTTTGACGATCGAAGTCGTTAAGTAAAGGATTCGCATTTTTTCAAAGAGGTTGACGGCATTCAGCGTTGACCTTTTTGTTTTTGTTTGGCAGAACTAAGAAAGATGAATGACCTCGGAACGATAACGAAGGCCGCGAGCTTCGCCGCCAAGAAGCACAAAGATCAGAAACGAAAAGGCAGTAATGGCGAGCCGTATATAAATCACCCCCTAGAGGTCGCAAACATGCTTGCGAACATCGGTGGCGTGACCGATGCCGATATTATTGCGGCGGCTTTACTTCACGACACGGTTGAAGATTGCGATGTCAGCTTCGAAGAGATCGCTCAACTATTCGGTTCGACCGTCGCCGACTACGTTCGCGAAGTTACCGACGACAAATCGTTACCGCAAGCGGAACGAAAACGTTTACAAGTCGAGCATGCTCCGCATCTTTCACACGGTGCGAAGCAGATAAAGCTGGGGGACAAGATCAGTAATATTCGTGACGTCAGCGAGAATCCGCCCGAAGATTGGTCCGTCGAACGAAGACGCGAATATGTCGAATGGGGACGGAACGTGGTCGCGGGGCTTCGCGGCGCCAATTCGGATCTGGAGAAGCATTTTGACGAGATCGTCGTTCGATCCGAGCAAAATCTAGAGCAGCTCTAAGAACCGGATCTGTGTTTAGACGCGAAAAGAGAGGCGGGCAGCCCGCCTCTCCGAGAGATCTCGAAGGTAAACCAACTCTAGAAATCGAACCTGATCCCGAGCTGGAACTCCCGGTTATAGCTGGAATTATTTAACGAGAACGAAGGCGACGCGGAAAGAAATATTCGTGGCGTTCCGAAGTTCGACGCAGCCGGGCCCAATCTAAGCGGGACGGCGGGGGTCGTCATAGTCGCGGCGATCGGTGCGAGCGCGGCATACTGCGTGTTGTTTACGGCCGCCACGTTTGAGCGGTTGAATAAATTAAACCCTTCCGCAAACAGTGACAACCGATACCGCTCGCCAAATCGGATCACCCTGCCGACCCGCATATCCACAATATAAATTGACGGTGTCGTGAACTCATTTCTCAATGTTCCGGGAACGCGATCAGTCACCGTGTTTCCATCCGCGTTCGGGTCGCCGGAGACGAGTGCGGAGTATGCAAATCCGGATTGAGCTGTAAAGATCCCTGAAAAAATATAATCGCTTAGCAAAGCGCGAATGATCTTGTTGTCGCTGTGTTTGAATGTGCCGGTTTCGTATAAAGGACTAAAAATAAATCGATGGCGAACATCCAGGTCGGACCTCGCATACTCGCCTGACAGATCGAACTGGTTCTCGGCGATCTTGATATCATCCGTTCCCGGTACCACGGAGGTTTGGTCGGGTTTGCTGTCCTTTGCGTTCGACAGCGTGTAGTTCGTATTGAACTGCCAGTGATTTGCAAAGCGGCGGTTAAATTCAAAGGTGAGCCCGTGATACTGCGACTTTGCGGTACTTTCGAATAGGCTGATCCGCTGGAACGTCGGGATCGGACGCGCGGACCCAAAGCGCTGGAAAACAAAACTGGTACCGATCGGCGTTGCTGTGGCACCTGTTCCGCCATAAACGGCCAACGTTGTCGGACTCGGAGCACTTAGATTGGCGTTTCTCGTTCGGGAAAGATCCTGGCCGCGGAACATTGTGTATTGAACGGAGAATGTCGTGTTCTTGAAGACCTCACGCTCGAACTGTAAACGAGCCTGGTGGGTGAACGGCTGTTCGTAGTTCCTGTCAAAGAGATAAAGATTGGGCGTTACTGCCGCGACGCTTGTCGGGAGGGTCGGGAAGACAGCCGGATAAACAGGACATGTTCCGGGCGGCGCCGTACTGCAGTTGATATCTATCGCTATGACCTGAATTCCATTCTGCGAATGGGCAGTTCCGGTCATTATCGCAGGGGTGCGTGCGTAATAAATTCCGTAACCGCCGCGGATCACAGTCCGTTCATTAAAAGCATAGCTTAGGCCGATTCGCGGAGCGAAGTTGTTCTTGTCAGAAGGCTGGAAACTGGTATCGAATCCGGCAGCGAGAAGCGCGGCATTCGGATTCTGGATGGGCGGCTTTGCGATCGACTGATAGTCGTAGCGTAGCCCGAGATTTACCGTCAGCCGTTGTGTCGCCCGCCAATCATCCTGAATGAAGAATCCGTATTCATCATTGTCGGGCTGCGTCGTGCCGCCGGTAGTTCCGGCTCCGCCAAAACTCTGCCGGTAACGTGACGGCGTACCGGCTGCGAGCGCGGCATAGCTCGGGAACGTGTAAGAACCGCTGAACAGCCCCGGGAAGAAATTGAATATACGGTCGAACAACAGGTCTGCCCCATATTTGATCGTGTGGCTTCCGAACAGAAACGTCTGATTGTCAATCAACTGGTAGCGCTTGATCGTTGTTTCGCGCGGGCTGAAATTATTACGGCCAAAATTGAATGTTCCGTCGTTAATTCCCCCCGCATTCGCCGTCACGACGGTCTCCGGCGCGTCTGAATTGGCCAGCCCGGGCTCGCGATCGCGCGAATATTGAAAGCGAAGCTCGTTTATACATTTGGGCGTCAAAGTCAAAGCCCAGTTTCCCGTCACGGCAGAGGTGGTTACATTGCTGTTTCCCGTATGCTCTTCGGCACTGAGCGGACCGGAGTTTTCTAAATTCGTACCCGTAAAATTTTGCTGATTGAAACGAATCCAGACCTGGTTCCGATCATTGATATTGAAATCCGTCTTGAAAAGATATGTATCCTGCTGCCGGCTGATGTCGTACGAAAGCACCTTCGGGGCAAGAAGTGTTTGAACGGACGCCGGTGCAAATGGCAGCGAGCGAAGCACGACGGGATTCGGCAGTTTCGAACGCTGTCCTTCATAGGCCCCGAAAAAGAACGCTTTGTCTTTTACTATCGGCCCGCCGAAGGTGCCGCCGAACTGATTGATCTGGCCGGCGGGTCGACTTCGACCAGCCGCGACAAGATTCGGGTTCCGTGCATTTAACGATTCGTCGCGAAAATATTCGAATGCGCTGCCGTGAAACTGGTTGGTTCCGGACTTAGTAACGACGTTTATTACGGCCCCGGCGGCACGGCCGAACTCGGCCGAAAAGCCATTTTGATTGACTTGAAATTCCTTGACCGTATCGATCGAAAACTGGGAAGGCGCCCGTCCCGATCCGACACGGCCCGATGACTGGCCGAAAAACGTATTGTCGCTGCTCGCGCCGTCGATTTGAATACTGTTCAAAGTACCTTTCTGACCGCCCACGACGAGATCGCCCGCACGCGTCGGGTCCCGAACGATCCCCGGTGTCAGGGTCGCGAAATCCAGAAAGTTCCGTCCGTTTGTCGGCAGATTCAACACGCGGGTTTCGTCGACCGTCGAGGAGATGGAGGTTCGTGTCGTCTCAACGCCTTGTCCCTCCGCGTTCACGTCGACTACGACCGAGGTCCCGCCTGCTGAGACAGTGATCTCGAGCGTGTTTTTCGCGCCAACCGTAACCTTCACATTTTCGTACGTCGAAGCCGCAAAACCCTGCATCGCTGCCGTCTCGACCTTGTAGTTCCCCGGCGGTAGCAAAACGAAGGTGTAATTACCATCGCCATTCGTGACCGCAGTCTTGTTCAGGCCGGTGTCCTGGTTGGTTGCAGAAACAGAAACCCTTGGAACGACAGCGCCGTTCTGGTCAACGACCCGTCCTTCGATATTGCCGGTCGTGGATTGCGACTGGCCGAAGGAAAATGTTAGAAAGCAGAAAATAC
>JBDTMK010000144.1:0-7623 GCA_039934315.1 Pyrinomonadaceae bacterium
AAGTATGAAGGCGCTTTCCGGATCCGCATGCTCCCATTCTTCGACGGCCTTTCTTACCCTGCCTGTGACGAGTTTGATCGCGAGAAATATGATCATCGCGGTGAAAGTGATCGCAACCAGGTTTGTAAGGAATAATAGCCCGCCGCCATACGCGACGCGTCCGCCCACAGATGCGTCGAAGGTGATCATCACGCCTAATCCGTAACCGGCGACACATAGCGGCGGCATCAGGGCGACCGCGATGGCGACACCCGGTATCGAGGTCGCGACACCTTTTACATCGCGGCACACGGCGATCGAACCCACCGCCCCGGAAAATAGCGCGATAAAAAGATCGAGCGTATTCGGTTCAGTTCGGGCGGAGATCTCGCTCGTCAGTTCTCGGAACGGCAAAACGATGACAAGAAGTACAGAAAAGCCGACAGCGGCCACGGCGCTAAAGAATATCTTCGTCATTGAACGGATCCCGAGCACAAGATCGCCCGAGGCAAGCGCGAGGCCCGCCGCCAGGATCGGGCCCATCAAGGGCGAGATGAGCATCGCTCCGATTATCACCGCAGGAGAGTTCATCACCAGGCCCAGCGTTGCGATGCCGGCGGAAAAGACGATCTGAAGCCAGTACACCAGATCGAACAACGTTGATCCCTGCGCGAGTTCAATGTAGAGCCCCTCCTTTCGTGCGTTCTCAACGCCGAGGAGTGCCGCAATCTTCGAACGTATACGACCTAGATAAGGAGCCATATGCAACTCGCTTTCTCGCGCCGGCGAATCCAAAAGGTGAGCCGTAAGTCTTGGGACGCTTATTCCGCCGGGCATACATCACCAATAAACGCTTCTAACCCGTGAATCGATTTTCTTGCAATTAACGTTTAGGGTCAAAGAATGACAAAAAACTCTGACGGATCGGTTATTGTTTTTGACGATAGCCCACCACTCTCCCAATTTTCAAATATGCTCGAACGTTGGAATTGGCATTTTTGCTGACGCGATAAATCTCTCGTCTTCTCATTTGCTGCTAGTCAATACTTCAGAACCGCATCACTATCGATTTCTTTTCCAGAAAAGATTACTTTCTTCATCTCGCGGTTGGCGAATATCTTGGCTTAAATCTGAAGGCGCTTTTAGGCTAAAGCGGATCTGAAAACTTGTCTTACCTATGATGCGTATCATCTACGCCGATCCTGTTTCTCCCCTCGGTCGAGGGCCGCGCCGATCCAACTCTGTTCTTTGTCGGAAGGGTCACCACTTGCGACACAATCTGAAGCTACCCGGTGTTCTTTGTATATGACTAGAATTTTATTCGTACTAGTTCTTCTGGTTACCTCCGCTTCAGCGCAGACCTCACAACAATGGCGCGCGGATCTTGCGTACATGGCACGCGAAATGGAGTCGACGCACAAGGATCTCTTCCACACAATGACGCGTCAGCAGTTCAACGCGGAGGTGATGAAACTCGACGAGCGCATACCGACGCTCCAACGTCATCAGATCATCGTCGAGAATGATGAAGATCGTCGCAATGGTCGGCGATGGACACTCGAACATTTACCCAACACGCGACGCGAAGATCGCATTTCGCTCGCTGCCAATCCAGCTCTACATATTTACAGATGGGATGATCATCCGCTCAGCGACGAAGGACAACGACGCACTCGTCGGAGCGACCGTGATGAAGATCGGAGGTGTGCCGATCGACGAAGCGTACGAACGCATCCGCCCGCTCGTCGGACGCGACAGCGAAATGGGTTTGAAGTTCTTCGCACCATATCTGCTGACGATGCCCGAGGTTCTGAATGCCGTCGGCTTGAGCAGTTCAATCGACAGCGCAGAATTCACTATCTTAAAATCCGGAAAGGAAGAGACGGTGACTCTCAAACCTAACGGTCCGGTCGAGATCCTTCCCGCAGATACCGACGTGAGTTGGATGCCGCGCGAAGGTTGGGTCGATATGCGGGACGCATCTACGACACCGCGTTGGCTCCGCGATCCCAAGAATCTGTTTTGGTACGAGTACTTGCCCGAGTCGAAAACTGTCTACGCACAGATCAACCAGGTCGGAAACAAAAAGGACGAATCACTCGCCGACTTCGCAAAGCGCCTGACGACGTTCGTCGACACGAACCCAGTTGAAAAACTCGTCATCGATCTTCGCCTGAACCGCGGGGGCAACGGGACATTGCTTACGCCGCTCGAGGTCGCACTGATCAAATCGAAGATAGATCACCCCGGTAAACTTTTCGTGCTGATGGGCCGCAGCACGTGGTCCGCGTCACAGTTCTTTCTCAACTGGATGGAAAAATATTCCAACGCGATCTTTGTCGGCGAGCCGTCCGCGTCGCGCGGAAATGTATACGGCGATTCGCGGAAGATCACGCTTGCAAACAGCGGCATCACGGCCCGAGTCTCGGTTTATTACTGGCAGGATTGGGAGCCTTGGGACACGCGTCTCTGGTTCGGGCCCAACGTCACTGCGGAGCTCTCGAGCACAGATTACAAAACGAACAATGATCCAGTGCTCACCGCCGCGCTTCGATACGCGCCTCGGCCTGCACTTTCCGCCTTGTTGAATGACGCACTGACGACCGGCGGCGTCGACCTCGTAATCAAGCGCTTCCGAGAATTCAAGAGCGATCCATTGAATAAGTACGCCGACACCGAGACTGCTCTCCTCGACAGCGGCCAGCGGTTGCTCAACGAAAAGAAATCCGCCGAAGCCCTCGAGATCTTCAAGCTCGACCTGAATGAAAATCCGCATTCATGGCGCTCTTACTTCGCTGCCGGCGTCGCTTACAACGAGGGCGGCAAGAAAGATCTGGCGATCATGAATCTGAAGAAAGCCCTTGAGCTGGATCCGAGGAACTACGATGTCGCGAGTTATCTGCGGCAGGTGAAGTGATAGTTGTCGTCTGCTCCCGCGCTAACAAAGCGGATGAGTTCTTGAAACGAGCAGAAGATCTAGCCACGGATAAACGGAGATAACGCGGATTAGAAGAAAACTCCTCTCCTTGCGAGGTATCCGATACCTGCACTTTTCGAGACGCAGCAGACCGAAACAGATTCTCTTATCCGCATCATCCGTGTTGATCCGCGGCTAATACCGTCCGCGAGTATACGCGACCGCAACCCCTGAAATCCCCCCAGCTGATGTTGAGGTCCTAGAATTTCCTTTGACTTGAAGTATCAGTTCGGGCACTCTCTTCAGGGAACAATCCGGCCCAAGGCAAAGACTCTCGACCACGCTTTTTTGATGGAATCGCGGCATCTGCGGCTTGAACAGCAAGGGTCGATAGGTAATATTTTGAGTAACCTGTCGAATCACCTTCGTGAAACCCGATTTGGTCGATCTACTTGTCATAGTCTCAAAATAGATGTGGCCCCCGGAACCCTGAAACTCAGATGAATAAGCTTGAATCTTACCGAATCTACCCAGTTCTGCTATTACTGTTGTTGAGTGCAGCGACCACATTTGCACAGGAGAATGTCGATAATTCCGCGTTTCGAGATGAGCGGGAGAACGAGTATTTGAGCGTTGACTCGTCTCCGGAGAACGATGATTGGAGGAGGCCCAATTGGCACCTCACGTTTCTTCGTCAAACACTGACCAGAGCCGACAGCGCGGCGCAGTCTGAGATCGAATGGCCTTCAATCGTAGTCACAGAACATAAAGTAGACGAATCTTCAGATGACGTAACGGCCTCCGACAGCTCCGCAACGGAGGGAGGGTGCCTTCATTCCGGAGACTCGGGAACACGTCCGACCTGTTTTTTTTCAAGCCAGGTCGAAGAGTTCGTTGTTCCGAAGTACTTCGTGGCATCGGCTGGCGGTGAAAAAGATGGATCAAAGCCTGACAGATTTCATTGGAAGGCCGCGATCATCGAATCGATCGCCATCCAGGGATTTCAGCATGGATACGCTCTCGCATTTCAAGAAAAGACGCGGCGTGCTCTTAAAGGACCCTTCTTTAGGGACTACATAAATTCGCTGAAAGGTCTGGCCGGCTGGGATGACGGAAACCGGTTTTTTACAAACTACGTCGCCCACCCGGCGCAGGGAGGGATGACCGGTTTCATATTCGTTCAGAATCTCGATCGGGCGAAGCGGCAAAAGTTTGGCGAATCGAAACAGTATTGGGTGGATCGGGTGAAGGCGTTTGCGTGGTCAGCCGCGTGGAGCATAAATTGGGAGCTCGGACCGATCAGTCAATCATCGATCGGAAACCTTGGCCTGAAGGGCGGCATGGCATACGTTGATCTGGTGATAACGCCGACCGTCGGCACCTTCTGGCTTGTTAGCGAAGAGGCGATTGACCGCTTTATCATCCGCCATGCCGAGAACAAGAACTTCCTGTTTAAAATAGCCCTGCGGATGTTTCTCAATCCGATGCGATCGGTTGCTAACGCACTCCGGCTAAAAGAGCCCTGGTATCGCGACCGACCATTCGGGCACTAGGCGGGGCGGATTGAGCAGCAGCCACTTCGACGGCCACAGCCGGCGTATCGACAGTGACCGCACCGTCGAGCTTGATTTTGTACGTCAGCAGTTTAACGTGGGCGTCTTTTTCCATCGCGACGCGCACAATTACTTTCGTGTCGCGGACTTGAAAAGGATATCGCGTCTTTCACTGGACTTGATCTGAGCCCCGACAATCGATGGCTAATCTATGCCCGCGAAGAGGTGCGCAATCACGACATCTCGCTGGTCGAAAATTTCCGATAGCTTGAGTGACTAATGCTCCGTGTGCGCAAGGCCCGCAATCCAAAAATCGAAATGCAGTAATAGAAGATTTACCGCGGTTAACGCACATTGAAACCGATCAAATGGATCTGAGAAGAATTCCCAACCGGAAAGCTTGGGAAGGTCCTTTTCTTATTTCGTGTACTCGCGTGTTTTGTAATTTTCGTATTCTTCTCGGCAAGAGTATTCGTGGTCACGTCCCGGTCGTATTTCAGGTTTAACTCTTAAATTTCGAATTTCAAATTTGCAATTTCAGCCGCTTATGCGAATCTGGGCCCGACCTCCTCAGTTATGCAACGCTATTTTTATTCAAATACTGTTGAGAGATTTGCGGAGCAATCTTCAGACGAAATTCTTGGCGAGCTAGCGAGCTCTTGAAGCATCTTTCTGAGCTCTGTTCCAGCGACTTGTGGAGCCTCTTAGGATCAAAGAGTCTTGTTCCAACCAAACAACCGGATGTCGCAATGACCTAATCCAATGATTCGACGATGTCGCTAATGAAGAAAATAAAGCAAGTAGATTGGAAAAAGCTTGCGGGCAGAAGAGTGCTCGGGCTGATGGTGGTCTTACTTGGCGTCGTTGTGCTGTTTTCGCCGATCGTGTTTGGCGCTTGGGTTGTCGCGCTGCTTGGGATAGCGCTTATTGCGGCGGGGTTGATCCAGTTTGCGGAGACGATCCGCGCGGGGGAGCAGACCGCGACGTATGTCAGCTACGTGACGGGGGTGATAAGCATCGTGCTCGGGGTGGTTGTGTTTATCAGCCCCACGGCGGTAATTACGGCCGTGCTGTTTACGCTAACTTTGGTTCTGCTGATCGACGGCGGCGTGAAGATCGTTGCGGCCTTAAAGACGAGCGGGCAGGACCGGTTTTGGGGTTTGCTGAACGGCGGCGCCAGTTTCTTTCTCGCTGTCCTGATCTGGTATTTGTTTTCCGCGAACCTCGGCATTATTTCGATCGGCGTCGCGGCGGGGCTGCGTCTCGTGGTCGAGGGTTGGACGATGTTCTTTGTTCCCAAGCGGGGAAACGAGACGGAAGAATCCCAAACTGACGAACGCGTACATCCGGATTCCCGGTTAAATCTTGAGCCGAGCGGGGCCGTGGGCGAGGCGCAGGCTCCTGTGCTCAAACAACTCGGCCTGGTTAATGCACAAAACATTTATTATTGCCTCGCTTTTCTTGCCATCTTTTTCGCGATCCATGTTCTGCGGACGGATACGCATTGGTCGCTCATCGGTTTTATCTCGCCCTTCGCCGCACTGGTAGGTGACATCGCGATCTCACTGATCGTCGCGATCGTTATTGTGCTGCCGCTGAGATTGTTCTGGCGAAAGATCACACGATGGATCGAACGCGCGGGATGGCGAAGGCTGGAGCTTCTTCGCAAAAGTGAGCGAGAGCCGACGGTATTTGAAAATGCGATACGTTTTTGGCTCACGAGCCGTTTGGGCTTCGCACTCGAACTGCAGCACGTGCGATATTCGCTAAACTTCGCCTTCTGGCGCATGCTTCGTGTCGGACTGCCCATGACGGCGGTGCTGATCGCGATAAATCTGGCGTGGGGATTCAGCTGGTATTTCAACACGGAGAACTGGGCCTCGTCCGTATGGCAGGAAATAACAAAGGGGCGCGTCGACGACTGGCGGGCGCGGATGACGACGGACGTCGAATCGATGGCGATCGCAAACGGCGTCGCGCCTGAGAAAGTTTTTTCGATCGATCCCGAAGGCGTTCGGGACGAGGGTGACTTCAGTTTTATCGTGATCGGCGACACAGGCGAAGGCGACATGTCGCAAGCGTCGCTGCGTAGCCAGCTTATCACCGCCTCGAATCGCGAAGATGTGAAGTTTCTCGTGCTGTCGTCGGACGTCGTATATCCCGACGGGAAAATGAAGGACTACGAAGCGAAGTTCTACCTCCCGTTCATGGGTTTTGAAAAACCCATCTATGCCATTCCGGGGAATCACGATTGGTTCGACGCGAACGAAGGGTTCAACGCGAATTTTCTCGACGCGGCATCTGCGTCGGTGGCGCTTCGCTCTCGCCTGGCCGAAGACCTGGGCACCGATGCAGTCAGCACGGGGCAGACGTTCGACGAGATTACCGGCGAGGCCGCGCGATTGCGCGGATTATACGGCGTCAGGAATGGCCTGCAGCGAGGACCGTACTTTGAAATGCACCGACCGGGGTTTTCGCTGATCGCGGTCGACACTGGAATCCTGCGGCGCATCGACGGGCGCCAGGCTCAGTGGCTCGATGCGGCGCTCACGCGGGCGGGTAAAAATTTTAAGATGGTGATACTCGGCCATCCGTTCTTTGTCGCCGGGAAATATGTCGGCGGTAACGATCCGGCGTTTCAGCAGATCCACGACACGATGGTTCGGCACAATGTTGGGATCACACTCGCAGGCGACACGCACGATTTCGAGTTCTACAAAGAAGCGAACGGCATGCTCAATTTTGTGAACGGTGGCGGCGGCGCTTATTTGAGCATCGGGACTGCACTAGCGTTTCCCAAGCAGCCTGACGTACCTGATTACGCCTACTATCCGCCGACCGATGCGCTTCGAAAAAAGATCGGGGACGAAACACCGTTTTGGAAAATGCCTTTCTATTATTGGCTCGAGTGGTTTGGCGGCTACCCGTTCGATAGCGAAATGGTTTCCGGTGCATTCGACTTCAATCGCGCGCCGTTCTTTCAAAGCTTCCTCGAGGTCCGCGTCGAACGTTCGCAGAATCGTGTAAGGCTGTTGCCGTACGGTGTAAACGGGCGGCTCCGCTGGCGAGACATTCAGGTTGGCGGAAACGTAAGTCCTGCCGGTGCGGGGAATGATGACTTTGTCGAATTCATAACCGATCAGCCAGACACGAAAGAAGAGAACCCAGAAAGAC
>JBDTMK010000145.1:0-7603 GCA_039934315.1 Pyrinomonadaceae bacterium
ATAAACCACCGCTCCGTCACGAAAATAGATCACGCTTTTTTGTTTAGCACACTCAAGCCGCAAACTGCCGCTCAGCTCCGCCTGCACGATCTCAACGAGCAGCTCAGCAAACGGGTGTTTTTGGAAATTTCCCTTTAGATCAAGGTTGTTCTGGGGCGTCATTGGAGAAGGCGGCTCCGGCGGGGGCATGCAGTGAGCCATGTAATGATACCAAATCCGGCTCGGGAAAGTTAAGGATTTATTTCATCGAGGGCCCAGTTTGACACCCTGAAAACAACCTGCGAAAGTTTTTGAAATAGTGATTTTGCAAGCCATGGCCGTGTGAAAAATGAAATCGAAATTCGCGAGTGCTCGACGCTCGATCAACTTGCCGCATGCGTCGATCTGCAGCGTCAAGTCTTTGCCTTGCCGGAGATAGAGATTTCCCCGGTGCGCCATTTTGTCGTTACCAAAAACGCCGGCGGCTTTGCGCTCGGGGCCTTCTCGGGAAATGAGCTCGTCGGTTTCGTGCTGAGCGTTCCGGCTTTTATGCGCGGCGAGAAGGCATTCTACTCACACATGACCGCTGTCCGTGATGATTTTCAGGGTTCCGGAGTCGGAGCTCGTTTGAAATGGGCTCAGAGAGATCGTGCTTTGGTCGATGGGGTTAAGTTCATCAAGTGGACATTTGAGCCGGTGAAGGCGCGTAACGCGTTCTTCAATCTCGAAAAGCTTGGTGCGATCGTTACGGAATACGAGGACAATTTTTACGGAACAGATTATTCGACTTCGCAGGATCAAAAAATCGGACTCGCGAGTGACCGCCTTTTTGCGGTATGGCATCTCGAGAGCGAGAAAGTTGATGCCCTTGCGGCCGGGAAAAGTTTTTGCGATGTAGGCCAGCCGGCTATGCGGATCGAGATCCCGGCGAACTGGAGCGAGCTCATAACCGAGGGAGCGGAAAAGGCACTGGACGCGCAGCTTCGGGTTCGAGAAGGCTTTCATACGGCATTCGCAAAGGGTTTTGTCGGCCGCCGTTTTCTTCGCGACGCGACATCGCCGTGCTATTTGTTATACGAAGATTAGTCGGAAAAGTAATTACCAAATTAATAATCACGCAATTATTAATTACACCCGCAAATGACCGAATTCTTCATCGATCCCGACATTCGAACAGCAAAGACGCTGCCTTCCAGTTTTTACACTGACGAGCGCTTTTTTGAATTGTCGAAAGAGAAGATCTTTGCGCGGTCGTGGCAATTTGCCGGGCGACTGGATGAATTTGCAAGTCTAAAGCCCGTCACGCTGCTGCCGGGTATTTTGGATGAGCCGATTCTGCTCTCGAAGACCGATGACGGCGTCAATTGTCTTTCGAATGTCTGCACCCATCGCGGAAAGATCCTGGTTGAAGAACCATGCGCCGCGAACCTGATCCGCTGTGATTATCACGGCCGGCGATTTGATTTGGGCGGCAAGTTTCTGTCGATGCCGGAGTTTGCCGACGTGCAGAATTTCCCAACCGAGGAGGACGATCTGAAACGAATTCCTTTTGCCACGCGTGGCGGGTTTGGATTTGTATCGGTCGACCCGTACGCGCCGTTTGACGAGTTTGTCGACGACGCTGCGGAGCGAGTCGGCCACGTCGAACGTACCGGGCTGAAACTTGTCTCTTCTCGTGACTACGAAGTGAACGCTCACTGGGCTCTCTATTGCGAAAACTATTTGGAAGGTTTTCATATTCCTTTCGTGCATCATTCGTTGAACGAAGTTGTCGATTATGGAACGTACGCGACGGAGACCTTCAGGTTTTCAAGCTTGCAGACGTGCTTTGATGGAAGTGGAGAGATCGCCGCACGGTATCTTTTTATTTTTCCAAATCTGATGTTCAACTTTTATCCATGGGGAATTTCGGTGAACGTGGTACGTCCGGTTTCGCCCTCGCGTTCGATCGTCGAGTTTTTGACCTACGTTTCGGACGAGTCGAAACTCGGCAGCGGTGCGGGAGCAGATCTCGACCGTGTCGAACTGGAAGATGAAGCAGTGGTTGAAAGTGTTCAGCGCGGAATACGCTCGCGCTTTTATTCGCACGGCCGGTACTCGCCCACGCGCGAGCAGGGGACCCATCACTTTCATCGGCTGATCGCGGAGTTTATGCGAGCCTGATGTGCGTGTCGTTAAGCACGCGGTCTTCCACCGCTGTTTAGGTTTCTGTCTGACGCAGGCCGGTCGAAGACCGACGGCTTAACGCTTTGAGAGGATTGATTCTTTAGGAGCCCGACCGTACTCGATGCGGCATTTATGAGTTCAAAGATCGAAAAGGAAATAAATAAACTTCGCGCTGAGATCGAAGATCACAATGATCTCTATTACCAGCAGGCCACGCCGGAGATCTCCGACTTTGAATTCGATAAGTTGCTGGAACGTCTCAAGCAACTTGAGGCCGAAAATCCTGATCTGATGACACCCGATAGTCCAACGCAGCGGATCGGAGGTAAGGCGGAAAGCCTAAAGCCTTTTGTCCACACCGTGCCCTTGATGTCGCTCGACAATTCCTACGACCTCGACGATCTTAAGGCGTTCACGGAGCGGTGCGAACGACTCGCCGACGGACGGAAACTTGAGTATGTTGCCGAGCTGAAGATCGACGGTCTCAGCGTCGCGCTCCATTACGAGCACGGCGTGCTCGTTGCGGGAGCTACACGGGGTGACGGAGTGCAAGGCGACGATGTTACGCCGAACGTCAAGACAATCAAAAAAATTCCGCTGCGCCTAAAGTCCGATGGATCCGGCCATGCGGAGATTCGGGGCGAAGTGTTTCTATCTCGAAGCCAATTTCAAAAGATAAACGCCGAGCTCGAGATGTTGGGTGAAAAAACATTCGCCAATCCGCGCAACTGCGCCTCGGGTACTTTGCGGATGTTGGATTCGGCTGTCGTCGCTTCACGTCGTCTCGACATGTTTCCGTACGACCTTCTCCGCGACAGGCGGAAAATGTTTTCGACACACTGGGAAAGTTTCGATTGGCTCGTCGCGAACGGATTTCATGTCAACCCGAATCGTGCGCTGTGTGAAGATTTTGAAGAGCTTCGCGGATTCGTCGAAAAAATGGAGCCGAAGCGCGACGAACTGGACTATGAGATCGACGGTGTTGTCGTAAAGGTAAATTCGACGGCGTTGCAGCAGGAGTTTGGCTCGACGACGAAAGCACCTCGTTGGGCGATCGCGTACAAATATCCGGCGCGGCAATCGACGACAAAGTTGCTCGACATTCAAGTGCAGGTCGGTCGAACGGGAGCGCTCACTCCGGTCGCACATCTCGAGCCGATACTGCTCGCTGGAACGACGGTTGGCCGCGCGTCGCTTCACAACGAAGACGAAATAAAACGGCTCGATATTAAACTGGGCGATACGGTGCTGATCGAAAAGAGTGGAGAGATAATTCCGCAGGTGCTGAGCGTCGTCACTTCGAAGCGCGACGGCAGTGAGCGGCCATACAAGTTTCCGCGGAAATGTCCTGTATGTGGATTCGGCGCTCTTCGGCCCGAAGGCGAGGCCGTTCGGCGATGTGTCAACCCGGACTGCCCCGCAAAGATCAAGGCTCGCATCGGCTACTTCGCATCGCGTAAAGCGATGGATATTGAAGGTCTCGGGTCGGTGTTGATCGACGTGCTTGTCGACAATGGCATGGTTAAGGACGTGGCAGATATTTATAAACTGACGGTCGCCGACATCGCGAATCTCGAGCGCAAAGCAGAGAAGTCGGCGGTGAAATTGATCGATCAGGTGGAGGCGAGTAAAGAGCGTGGGCTGCAGCGGCTGCTCTACGGCATCGACATTCGTCATGTTGGCGAACGATACGCCAAGATCCTCGCGCGGCAGTTTGGCTCGATCGAGAAGCTAGCCGAGGCGACCATCGACGAGCTGATCGCCATTCACGAGATCGGTCCGACCGTCGCAGAAAGCGCGTTTGACTGGTTCCGAAACAAGGATCACATCCGACTGATACAGCGGCTCAGGTCGGCGGGCCTGAAAATGGAAACTGAAGGCGGATCGGCACAGATCGATGAGCGCTTTGCCGGGAAGACATTCGTGTTGACCGGTGCGTTGGAAGCTTACACTCGCGACGCGGCGGCGAAGCTGATAGAAGATCGTGGCGGGCGGGTGTCCTCATCCGTCAGCAAGAAAACCGATTATGTCGTGGCGGGCAGCGATGCCGGGTCGAAGTTGGCAAAAGCGGAAGGCCTTGGTGTAACCGTTCTAAATGAAGAACTGTTTAGAGCGATGATTGGTTGAGGTTACCAAGGAGCGATGACACCAACGGAGTATCGAGATGAGGTCAGCCGACTGGCAAAAACCGATCACGCAAAGGCGCTGGAGCTCGTTGGCCGGATCAGCGATCCATGGTTTCGCGCACAGGCTTACGCACACCTGGCCAGATACGCAGAATCAAGTCCATTGCCATTCGCGCGCAAAGCTGCGAAATGCGCGGCCCAGTGCAAAGACGATTATCAGCGATCTGCCGTACGTGCATGGGAAATAGTCGCGTTGGCCGAACGCGACTACGAAACGCAGGCCCGTCGTTCTTTAGAAGAAGCGGTTGAGATTGCAAAATCGGTCGATCCGATTTCCTCGCGCGCAGAATCTCTCATTCTTCTCGTTCAAGCTGCATTTGCGATATCGAGTAGCGACGGTGAGATGGTGGCAGAAGTACTGGAAGTAGCGTGCGTCACGGAACACTGGCGTGAAAAGCGAGCGCGACGAGATGCCAAACGCATGCTCACCGGCGAAATGCCGCCCCGACCGTTCTTTTGGTAGCATCGGCCGTGACCTTGTTGTGAAAAAAGGAATTTCAATGATCGAGACTCTGCGTGATTTCGTTGCGAAAGCAAACGAGCTCCGCATTGACTTCATGGTGATAGGTTCGTTCGCGATGAGTGCATACGGGGAGATAAGGTTCACTCGCGATATCGACTGTCGTCCTCCAGATAACGGAATGCGACGTTTCTCGGCTTGTCCGAGCGTTCGAGTCGGATTATTACGTCAGCCACGACTCAATTAGGCGAGCCTTTGCCAGTCGCTCTATGTTCAATTTGATAAGCCAGGCTCACGGAGGCAAAACGGATTGCATCGTAATGAAAGATACCGAATTTGGACGAGCGAGCTTCGACCGGCTATGGAAAGCAAGCATTTCTGGCGTGGAAATTTGGACCACGACAAGAGAAGATCTGGTAGTTGCCAAGTTAAATTGGGCGCGTGACCCACACTCAGAAATGCAAATTAGGGATATTGCGAATCTTACGTCGAGCGAATATGATGCAGATTATGTAGCGGACTAGTTAAAGCGATTGAACCTGCAAGCGATCTGGTGCGAGGTCGAGAAATGGAAGACACATCGAGAGAAAACCGAAGGTTAGTCTACGACATTGTCATGTCGAAAACGGTCGGAGAGCGGTTCATGATGTGTGCGGAACTGTATGAGGACGCCACAGAATTAGCCAAGATGGGCATGCCCGAAGGTCTTTCGGAACCGGAGCAAGAGGCGTTCATTTTTAAGCGACTGCACGGAGTCAGCCCGACCGAGCTCGTTAATGTATGAATAACTTTTTCACAGCAAACATTTCAGATGTCGATCCAATAATTAGTGCGGCCATCGATGATGAAGTCCGTCGGCAAACCGATGGCCTCGAGTTGATCGCTTCCGAAAACTTCGTCTCCGAAGCCGTTCTCCAAACGATGGGCACGGTCTTTACGAACAAGTACGCGGAAGGATATCCGGGCAAGCGTTACTACGGCGGTTGCGAATTCGCGGATGTCGTCGAACAGGCTGCGATCGATCGTGCGAAAGAGATCTTTGGCGCTGAGCATGCAAACGTTCAGCCGCACTCGGGAGCGCAGGCGAACATGGCCGTTCTCATGACCGCCCTCGAACATGGGGACCAGATCCTTGGGATGAACCTCTCGCACGGTGGCCATCTCACGCACGGCCATCCGCTCAATTTTTCGGGGATCAACTACAAGGTTGCCGACTACGGCGTTAATAAAGAAACGGAACAGATCGACTACGATGAGCTACAGAGGCTGGCGGAAGAGCATAAGCCGAAGCTTTTGATCTGCGGCGCGTCGGCGTATTCGCGGACGATCGACTTTGCGCGTATCGGTGAGATCGCGCGGGGTGTCGGGGCAAAAGTTATGGCGGACATCGCGCACATTGCCGGGCTGGTTGCTGTCGGGCTGCATCCTTCACCGGTTCCGCATTGCGAATTCGTTACAACGACGACGCATAAGACGCTTCGCGGGCCGCGCGGCGGACTTATTCTGTGTCGAGAGGAATTTGCGAAGGATATCGACCGGAGTGTGTTTCCGGGAATTCAGGGTGGTCCGCTCGTACACATTATCGCGGCGAAGGCAGTTTCATTCGGTGAGGCGCAGCAGCCCGATTTCAAAACGTATCAGCAGCAGATCGTCGATAATGCACGAGCTCTGGCGGAAACTCTTTCCGCCGCCGGCCTGCGATTAGTTTCGGGCGGCACCGATAATCACCTTTTGCTTGTCGATGTTTTTGTGGACGGGAAGGGAATTACCGGAAAGGTCGCCGAAAAAGCGCTCGATGAAGTCCACATCACCGTAAACAAGAACACGATTCCGTTCGACACAAACAAACCGTTCGTCGCATCGGGGATTCGACTCGGGACACCGGCACTGACGACGCGTGGGATGAAGGAACCGGAGATGGAACAGATAGGAGAAATGATTGCCGCGATCATCCTGGAGCCGGAATCCGAAAGCGTGAAACAGCGAGTGCGACGCGATGTCGCGGAAGTGACGTCGAGATTTCCAATGTATCCCGGAAGATTGAAAGAAAAGCGGAACGAAGCGGGAACAAGTTAAAAGTAGAAAGTAAAAAGTTAAAGGCGAGAGAACAGATTATGTTTTCTCGCCTTTAACTTTTTACTTTCTACTTTTACTTTCTACTTGGATTTATTCGCTTCTTACCTGAGTCTCGGAATCGAATTGATCGAGCAGGTCGCGGGCTTCTTCAGAATCGTATTCGTACGCCTTTTGTTCCAATGCGTTCGCGGCGATGTCCGAGTAGAGCGGATCTTCGAGTAGCGGAAGTATTACAGGCACCGGTAGAAGAGCCAGCGTCTCGTAGGCGATCGCACGAATTTGCGGCACATCGGTCTGTCGAACTACTTCAGCGATCTCTCCCGACGAAAATCTTTCACTCAATCTGTCGGCCAACTTATCGAGCTTGTTGTAGTCGTGCTGCCTGATCGCGCGTTCAGCGAGCTGAATAAATACTTCTGCCGAACCGCTTTGAGCTTCCAGAACGAGCACGCAGGTCTCAGCGAGCTGCGCGATCTCATTCAGGACTTTGCCCTTTTTTTTGGATGCTGATTTCTTCGACTGCGCATCGAGCGCAAATAGAAGACGACTCAGCTCCCAATCTGCGTGAGCGTCGTAAGAAAATCGTTGTGCGGAATTGCTTGGTTGGGTTGTGCTGCCGGCGTCCATCACGCCTTCCAACATCTTTTTCGTAATCGGCCGCAATCCTTCCCAAACACTAACGACTCCGGCTCCGAGGTCTTTGATCATCATTTCAACCGATTCAAGTTTGCAGTCG
>JBDTMK010000146.1:0-7590 GCA_039934315.1 Pyrinomonadaceae bacterium
TCTTTCGACGCTAGATCCTAAGTCTAGTGCGTCTGCCAATTTCGCCACCTCGGCTTATCCATCATGGATCCGGATTTTGGATCCACCGATCCCGTTTCCGCTTCCTCTTAAAATTTACCTAACGGGTTCTGAATTGTCGAGATGAGGCGATAATGAGTTTTTAAATGAAATCCAAAATCATTTCTTAAGGTACTTCTTATCGTATTCTTCCCACGAAAGACTAAAATCGCGGTCGTCGATATAACCCGCGGTCGATCCGCTGCCCACGAGTTTGTTCTCCGCCTTCTTGAAGAGCCGATATCCGCCGTATCCGACCGCCGCAATTAGCCCGATCCAGACGGCATACCAGAGGAGCGATGTGACGACGCCGAGCACCCAGAAAAACACCATTACTCCGAAGATCAAACCGAGAATTGCGAGAATCACTTTTATAAAATTCATATCCGAACCTCCAACCTGTTTTCTATACGAAATGAATCCGAGGTTGTTCGTGCAAATTTTCACCGCTGTCGTATAATCCTTTTCCAGTGGATTGTTGAAAACTCAACATGGGCTTCAGCCACTTCATAGCTACTAACTATTCGCTCAAGAAACTCGAGTTTTGAACACGAACATCACACAGATCGCAGAAACTCTGGACGCCGCACTCTCCGGCGATGGAGCGGCCGTTATTTCGGATGTGACCCATGATTCCCGCCAGGCCGGTGACGGCGTGTTGTTCGTCGCGATAAAGGGTCACACGATGGATGGGCACCGCTTCGTCAAAGATGTCATGCGTCGCGGTGCGGCCGGGATCATTTCCGAATACGATCCGCCGACAGATTGCGAATCGGCGTGGTTGAAAGTGAAGGACGCCCGGGAAGCTCTTGCCAAGGCAGCCGCTGTAATAAATGGAGACCCGTCGCACAAACTCGATCTCGTCGGCATCACCGGGACTAACGGCAAGACGACGACCACGTATTTGTGTTTCGCACTCGCCGAGGCAGCCGGTGTGAAGCCGGCAATGTTGACTACCGTCGAATATCGCATCGGGGAAAATAGCGAACCCGCGGTCAGGACGACGCCGGAAGCATCCGACACGAACCGGTTTCTGAGACAGGCGGTGGATGGCGGCTGCACGATGGCGGTTATGGAGACGTCATCGCAGGCGATCGACCTTCATCGCTGCGACTGGCTGCGTTTCAAGGTCGCGGTATTTACGAACCTCACCCGCGATCATCTCGATTACCATCACACGATGGAAAATTACTTCGACGCGAAGAAAAGACTCTTCGATGGGCGGTTGGGTGAAGCTCCTGGTTCGTCAGTTATAAATATCGATGATGAGTGGGGAGTAAAACTCGTCGATGGACTACGAACGGCCGGGCAACGAGTAATTACTTTTTCGCAAAATCACAGCGCCGCTGACCTTTTCGCGCTAGATATAAAAGTATCTCTAATATCGGGTACTTCGTTTCAGCTGAGGACCGCGAAGGGCGATCGGACGATCACTTCCCCGCTGGTTGGAAAGCCTCACGTCTACAACATGCTTGCGGCGACCGCGACCGCGCTTGAGCTCGGTTACGACCTTGATGCCATAGTCGCAGGTTTGTCGAAATGCGTGGGAGCACCCGGCCGCTTCGAACGAGTACCGCACGACGGGGATTTCGCGATCGTTGTGGATTACGCACACACAGACGATGCCCTCTTGAATACTTTGAAAACGGCACGCGATCTGACTACCGGACGAATCGTCACCGTCTTTGGTTGCGGCGGTGATCGCGACAAGACGAAACGCGTCCCGATGGGGCGTGTGGCCGGTGAAAACAGCGACATCGTTTTTATCACGTCCGATAATCCTCGAACGGAAGATCCTCTGAAGATCATTTCTGAGATCGAAACTGGGGTGGCAGAAACGGGCGTGGAATATTTTGCGGTTTCGGATCGCCGGGAAGCTATCTATCGTGCGATCGGGCTTGCCAAATCAAACGACGTGGTGCTCATCGCAGGCAAGGGGCACGAAACTTATCAGATTGTCGGGAATGATAAATTCCATTTCGATGATCGCGAAGTCGCCCTCGATGCGATTAGTAAACTCAACGAAGGCTAAGCCGGTGTGTCTTCGCTGTGCACCTCGACGAAGTTGGAAAGGAACTCCTTCTGTGACTCGGATAGGCTCAGAAAGTGCACGGCAAAGCCGATCTCGTAAACCAAATTCGCAACTTGTCCAAGAAACTCAACCTTCATCCCATCGCTTAAAGGAATAAACACCTTCACCAACTCACCGTCGGATACGTCGACCTCGCTCAGAACAAAACACCCTGCTTCACTAATATCGCTCAGAGTACCGGAGCGTCGTCCGTAATGGTTTTCCCATTCGATGTCGATACTTACTGCGTAGCGCCGCGCGCGTCGACGGTCCTCGTCGCTCTTTCGCCTATTTAGCTCGGACATACTAAGTGTTTGCATTTTCGTCGCGCGGCTCTTGTCCGCCCCCTTTACTATTTAAGTAGTAATAAACTGGTAATCCCAAAAGAATCAACCCGACACCGATGAACGATTGTGTCGGCGCGGTCACCAGCGTATTGATGATCAACCAGCCCGCAACGAGAAGGAAAATCACCGGAACCACCGGATAACCCCATGCACGATACGGTCGCTCGGCGTCAGGAAACCTTCGTCGGAAAACGAACACAGATGAAGTAACTAGTGCGTAGAAAAGCCACGAACCGAAAACCACGTAATCGGTCAGCGTATCGAAAGAGCCGGACAGAGCCAGGATCGACGCAAGAATTCCCTGGACGATCAATGCCCTCACCGGAACATGGGTGACCGACAATCTTCCCAGGGAACGCAGCATCAGGCCGTCATGCGCCATCGCATAAGGGACGCGTGATCCGGAGAGTATCGATGTGTGAAGAGTTCCAAGGGACGACATCATAAGGCCGACCGTGAACAACGCAACAGATAGGCCGACCGCGAAGGTCGCGGGATCGCCGCCGAAAAAGCTTGCCACGACGGTCTTCGCAACCGATGAGCTAGCGGACACGGACGCGATAGTCGTCGGGTCAAGGACATAGAAGTATCCGATATGTACGAAGACGTATAAGAAGATAATCAGGACCGTGCTGCCGATGATCGCAAGCGGAATGTTACGGCCCGGCTCCTTCACTTCGCCCGCCACAAACGTCAAATTGTTCCAGCCATCATATCCCCACAGGGCTCCGAGCATTGCGGCTCCGAATCCAGCAGCGAACGTATAACTCGCGGAGCCGAACCGAGCATTCTCAGCTACCTTTTCACAAGCACCTCCGCTTTCGATCATCGAGAAGTGCGTAAAATCTCCCGTGACCCAGATAAACGCACCGACTCCGACGAAGACGATCAGGGCGATCTTCACGCCGGTCAAAATGGTTGCGATCTGGCCGCTGATCGCCACGGTCGCCGCATTCAGAGTCGTAAAGATGACGATCATCATCAGCGCGACAACCTGGACCATCGAGATCTCGATGAATGACGTTTTGAGAAATACCGCTTCTCCAAGACGACCGCCGCCGAGGAAATCGTTGAGCCCGATCGCGAACGCCATGCCGGCCGCGGCTTGTGACCCCGGCTTCGCGATGAACATCTGCATCCAGCCAAACAAGAAACTAGACAGGCGTCCGTAGGCGTCGCGCAGAAAAACATATTCGCCGCCGGCCTGCGGCTTCATCGCGGTCAGCTCGGCGTAGGTCAAAGCTCCCGCAAGAGACAGCAGTCCCGCCGCGATCCACGCGATGATGACCCACTTTGGACTTCCCACGTTGCACGTCATAACGCGTGCTTTGAGAAAAACGCCGGTGCCGATGACGTTTCCGATGATCACCGAGATCGCGGCGATCAAACCGAGTCCGCGGATCAGCGTGAGTCTGTCGTTTGTAGTCGGATCCATAAATTTCCGGAGAGCGAGGCTTGCAGTATCTTACGCGCCCGATACGCGGACTTCAATTGATTCTGCTGACTTGAAAAGTTCCGGGATCTTCGCATGTTAGAATCAGCCCCGTGGAGGAGATCAAACTTTCAGCGGACGAACTCGTTACGTCGCTGCTGAGCCTTGATGAAAATGAGCCGGTCTACGTTTTCGACAGCTGCGGTGTCGCGCACCTCGGATCGCACCTCCTGATCGCCGGGGTGCGTCCCGTAGCGGTTTTCGAGATCGACAATAACGATCCGGCGGAGGTCTTAAAGACCCTCGACGACAAACTTGAGCAAAGCCTCGCAGCGATCTTCACTTTATCCTATGACTTCGGAATTAAGCTGCAGCCGATATCTGCAAAGACGAGACGTGAGAAATCCGCGGAGCCGGATCTTCACCTTGCCCTGTTCGATTTTCTGATAGTGCATGATTACGATTCTGCTCGTACTTTTATCGTCGGAAACGGTCACGATTCTTCGAAAGTCGATAGGCTATTTGATGCCCGGTTCCCAAATCCCAGCATCGAATCTGTAAGCTACGGAACCACAGAAGTGGTCTCGAACCTGACGAAGTCCGCGTATGTAGCCGCCGTCGAGCTCATTCAGGAACGCATCCGAGACGGCGACACCTATCAGACAAATCTCACGCAGCAACTTAGGTGCAAACTGCCGCAGGGCGCAACCCCGGAATCCATCTATTGGAGACTACGACGCGATCACCCAGCGCCATTCTCCGCATTTCTGCGCCGCGGGAATTCAACAGTCGTCTCGGCGTCACCCGAAAGATTTTTTCGCACGACTCGCGCGGGCGAGATAGAATCTTCGCCGATAAAGGGAACTCGTCCGCGCGGTAAGAACATCGAGGAAGATGCCCGATTGCGCTCGGAGCTGTTGGCGAGCGCCAAGGACCGCGCGGAAAACGTAATGATCGTCGACCTCTTGCGAAACGATCTCGGCAGGGTCTGTGAGTATGGCAGCGTGACCGTCGAGAAACTCTGTGACATCGAAGAACATCCGACTCTATTCCATCTCGTCTCCACCATTCGCGGAGATCTACGGGACGGCGTTAGATTTTCCGAGATTCTGCGAGCGGTTTTTCCGTGCGGCTCGATAACGGGTGCTCCGAAGATTCGGACGATGGAAATAATCGACGAGATCGAGGACTCCGCCCGCGGTCTTTCGATGGGGGCGATCGGTATCTATCTTCCCGAGAGCTGGAATTTCGGAGACACTTCGGTCGACAACGTACTCGATCTAAGCGTCGCAATACGAACCATGGTGATCCGCGATAGCGAAGCAGTTTTTAATGTCGGCGGCGGGATTGTGATCGACAGTGTTCCTGAAAAAGAATACGAAGAGTCACTGCTCAAGGCTCAGTCGCTTCTCAACGCCATGGGTACTCTCGGTTTCGGAAACAACGATTAGATTTGGGAACCATCTTCCGTCAAAGGTGTCTATACGGGCAGACGGACAAGGAGAGAACTCAAATGACAAAACCTCAAATCAACGTCACGCCTCTTATCGATGTCCTGCTCGTTCTGTTAATCATATTCATGGTCGTCACGCCGATGAAGCCGAGCGCCTTCGACGCGAAGATTCCCGCAGAGCCCGACAACGATCCGAGCGTGAAGGTTCCGCCAGATACGTTGATCGTCTCCGTCGGAGCTGATTCGAAACTGCGTTTGAACAGAGACGACCTGCCGGCATCTGTCCAGGATCCAGGGGCGCTGATCGACAGAATCCGTGCCGTGTTCGAGCTCCGAACGCAAAATGGAGCACTGGTCGATAACGCCGAGGGCGGCGCAGAACAGCGTATCCAGAAAACCGTTTTCATAAAGGCCCCACGCGCGCTCGACTACGGCAGCGTCGCGAAGGTCGTCGACGCCGTAAAAACAGCCGGAGCCAGCCCCGTAAGCCTACAGATAGACGGCCTCGATTGACTCTGGAATCCCAAAAAAACTTTATGTTATAATTTCGGCGTGCCGGACATCGCTTCCGGACGCAGACACCCTGCTCTCCGCCCTAAAAAAGCGTCGATGGCTAATTACTACGAATCGCTAAAAGTCTCACCCAAGGCCTCGAAGACCGAGATCAAATCGGCGTATCGGCGGCTGGCGCGAAAGCTACATCCTGATAAGAATAACGGGTCGGAAGAGACCGCCCGCGCATTCGCGACGATCGCTGAGGCCTACGAGGTCCTAAGCAACGCGAAGGAACGGACTGCCTACGACAAGCGGATTCTGCACGCCGAATATAACGGTTCAACAAACGGCGACTCGGTTTTTGCATCGTCGAATAGCCACGCACGCCGATGGCGGCAGCTGGTTTATGAGCATCGGTACAATGAGATCATCGATCGCATGATCGCTGAGGAGCGTCGCGAGTCGATGGCTCTGCAGAGGATCATCTTTCCGACTGTGGCGCTATTCTTTTCTACGCTGCTAGTGGCAATTTTCAAACCCCAGATCTTCGTACAGCTTGGCATTCCCGGTGTCATCGTTCTAGCCACGCTTTTTATCGTCGGGCTCATCCACTTGCTCGGTCGGGTCCGTGAAGCGATGGAGCGTTACGCCTATCGTTCGGGTGAGATCCACGACTCAATAATCGAGGCCGAAGCCGAAGGTGGAGCGGTAAAGCACTACTCCAGGTTTCTGGCCGGCACCTTTTTGGTCCTCGGAGTGGTCGTGAGCTTCGTCGCCGGCCTCTTGATTGGGAACTTTGCTGACTTCAGCACGATACCGAAGCCGCCGTTATTTTGGTTCTCAAACCCCGAGTTTATGCTCTATCCGCCAATTTTTGTGCTGATTGTTGACCTGATGCATTCGATCGTATCGCGGGTCGAATCGTAGTCTGCTTGACCTATGCCTGGCAGGCAACTATAATTCCTACTTTGTTTTCGAGATTATTAGTAAGGAATTAATGGCAAATCATAAATCGGCAGAAAAACGCGTTCGGCAAAATATTAAGCGGAACGAAATTAATCGAAGTAACCGAAGCAAGCTTCGCACTCAGATCAAGAGCCTTCGCGCGTCTTTGTCGACCGGCGACAAAAAAAGCAGCTCTGAGCTCTTGAATCCGACGGTGTCCCTTATCGATAAGGCGGTCAATAAAGGACTGATCCATAAGAACACCGCGGCGCGTCATAAATCGCGCCTGACGAAACACGTTTCCGAGCAAGCATAGGGTGAGTTTCTAACCTCACGTCTCATAGTTTTCTTTTTTAATAACGGGAGTAGCCAATCGTGGCTGCTTCCGCTTTTTGTTTGAGCTTTAAACGCCGTCGCGCATGCTACAATCCGCGTGTGCCGGCATCCCATCGTTACAAATATTTCGACCTTATTATGGCGGCCTTCGTAGCCGTTCTTCTTTGCTCCAATCTCATCGGCGTGCACAAGGTCTCGGTGATCAACCTTCCCTTTTACGGCGAGTATATTTATGGGGCGGGCGTCTTGTTTTTTCCCATCAGCTATCTCTTCAATGACATCATGACCGAGGTCTACGGCTTCGCTCGTTCACGCAGAGCTGTGTGGGCGGGGTTTGGAGCTTTGGCGTTCGCGTCATTGATGTCGTACGTGGTCACCGCCCTTCCGGCAGCACCGACGATGTCACCCGAACATCAAAGCGCGGTCAACCTTATCTTCGGACAGACCGCGCGGA
>JBDTMK010000147.1:0-7554 GCA_039934315.1 Pyrinomonadaceae bacterium
CCTTTACGTGTTCCGCTTGGCGGACTAACCGAGGATAGGTAAAACAAAATAAAGTTGAATCTGCCCCTCGCCTTGGTCGGCGGCGTTGCGGGGGTCACTCCTCCTTTGGTCAAAATTGCACGCTAAGGGATAAGGGCTTCAAAGTGCCACTCAGCCGTGAGAAGGCCCGCCAACTTCCGGGTGCGTCATGTAGGATGTCATCGAGAAACAGGGCGGCCTCGACAGGATCTCCTCCTGGACTTCGGCCAGACGTTCGAAGCCGGCCTCGGTCGCAAGATCGCCGCGGGCCGCCCGTTTCTTTTGCTGTTCCAGTACATCTGCGGGCCGCCGCACGAGACCGCCGCGTAGTGGCTCCGGTCGCTCGACCTGGTTCGTCCATGCTATGCGGCAGAGTAGCCGCGAATCGCCCCCGCGTCTTTGATTCGCGGGCAACGACACTCCCGAAGCCGAGATCGTTGTTTCTGCGACCGTTGGCGCCGTTGGCTTTATTCCGACGCTGAAAGCCATCGAGGCTGGCAAACGCATCGCACTCGCCAACAAAGAAACGCTCGTCATGGCCGGTGAGTTGATGACGAAAGCCGCCGAGCGATCCGGTGCGGAGATACTGCCCGTCGATTCTGAACACAACGCTATCCACCAGTGCCTTCGGGGAGAAGAGAAACGCGAAGTCAAACGTCTTGTGCTAACCGCCTCGGGCGGGCCGTTTCGCGAGTGGTCGAGGAACGAGATGGCGAATGCGACCCGCGAACAAGCTCTCAATCATCCAAACTGGAAGATGGGTGAGAAGATCACGATTGATTCGGCGACGCTCATGAACAAGGGATTCGAGGTGATCGAGGCCCGGTGGTTGTTCGGTTTCGGCACCGATCAGATCTCAGTCGTCGTGCATCCGCAGTCAGTCGTTCATTCGATGGTCGAAATGGTGGACGGATCGATAATCGCGCAGCTCGGCGTCACCGACATGAAGCACGCGATCCAGTACGCTCTCACATTTCCCGATCGTCGCGAGAATTGCATGGCTCCGCTCGATTTTTCACGGCTGAGCGAATTGACCTTCGAAGAACCCGATAGCGAGCGCTTCCCTTGCCTGGCTCTCGCCTACGAAGTATTGAAACGCGGCGGAACAACGCCGGCCGCGCTGAACGCGGCGAACGAAGTCGCGGTCGCGGCATTTCTCGACGGTAGAATCCCGTTTTCGGATATTGCCTGGCTTAACCGATCTGTGATCGATGGTCACCAATCCAAGCCTGCGGATAACCTGGATTCGATCCTCGAAGCCGACCGCTCGGCACGCTCCGGTGCGGAGCAGTTTGTTGCAACGCGTGCCAAGCAAGGTGCTTTGCAAGCCGTTTGACGCAGGTTGCGACCGGCCCTAAACTTTTAACTTGCAACTTCGGCTACGGATAATGGCTCTAAAGCTGTGGTTTTATAAAGGATTTTTTAGATTATGCCCGACATTCTTTTAGTTGTTTTAGCCGTCATATTCGTACTAGGTATTGCTATCAATATTCATGAGTTTGGCCACTTCCTCGTGGCGAAACTATTCGGTATGCGCGTCGAAGCTTACTCATTTTTCGGCCTTGGCCCGCGGATATGGGGTTACAAGATCGGGCACACCGATTATCGGATCAGCGCGATCCCGCTCGGTGCGTACGTGAAGCTTTACGGCGATGAGGCGACGGCTTCTCTTGAAGGCGGCGAGTCTTCGGATGAAAAAGTCCCCGATTCGGAACTCTACGAACTTCGCCCGCGGTGGCAGAAATTCCTCGTCATGCTCGGCGGCCCGTTCATGAACGTCGTGCTCGCGGTATCGATCCCGTTTGTGGGTGCGTTGATGTATGGCGTACCTTCGATGCCCGCACCTATTGTCGGCTCGGTCCGTCCGGACGGAGCGGCGGCCTCGGCCGGAGTCAAAGTCGGCGACCGGATCGTCTCATTCGACGGAAAGGAAAATCCAACTTGGGGGAATATCAAAGATGACTCGATGATCTCGCCCGACAAAGAATTAGCCCTGACGGTAGATCGCGGCGGTCAGAATATCCCTTTGACGATCAAACCTACGCGGGAAGATATTGCCGGCAGTCCTGTCGGCGATGTCGGAATGGTTCCGGATGTCGGTGTTGAGCCGGTTGAGGTGAAGGCCGTAAGTCCGGATTCACCTGCCGCCCAATCGGGTTTAATGCCGGGTGACCGGGTGCTCGCCTTCAACGGCCAGGCGGTCAGGAACAGTCAGGAAGTCAGCACACAGATAAAGGAAAACAAAGATACTCCCGTAACACTTCTGATCGAGCGTAACGGCCAGCGTCAGGAAATAAATACCCAGGCTCGCCTCGACCAGGGAACCTATAGGATCGGAGTTTCGTTTTCCACGGCGAATATTACGACTTTTGAGCCGGTCGGACTGGCCGCCGCCGCTTCGTATGCGGTCGAATCGAATCTTCGCGTTCTCCGTCTGACCGGAAAAGTTTTCGGCCAACTGTTTACCGGACAGCGTTCGGTCAAGGACGCGGGCCTTTCAGGTCCGGTCGGAATCGTCTCGCTTATCGCACAGATCGTGCGTGAAGCCGGCTTTGCCGGGTTGGTCGGCATCCTTGCGGTTATCAGCCTGAACCTCGGAGTATTCAATCTGCTTCCGATCCCGCTTCTGGATGGCGGTCAGATCATGGTTCTCGGTATCGAAAAAGTTTTGTCATGGTTCGGGCGCACTCTTTCGATGGCATGGAAGGAGAGAATTCAGCTAACCGGGTTAGCCGTGATTTTGTTGCTGATTGCATTCGTCACCTTCCTGGATATCTCGAGGTTCTTCTAGTTCGTAGGGAATCGTAAATCGTGAATGGCGCGGGCCTTCGACGTAACTAGCTACGATTCACGATTTACCATTTACGATTCACGATTCACGATTTACGATTACGACGCTATGCGACATTCAAGACCAGTCATGGTTCGTGACATTCAGATCGGCGGTGGTGCACCGGTCGTCGTCCAGTCGATGACGAAAACGGACACTACCGACGTCGACGGCACGATCCGGCAGATCGAAGAAATGGTCAAGGCCGGTTGCGAGATCGTCCGCATTGCTGTTCCGGACGATGATGCTGCAGCAGCGATGTACGAGATCCGGAAACGCACCGACGTCCCGATCGTCGCCGACATTCATTTCCATTACAAACTCGCACTGAAAGCGCTTGACGCAGGAATCGACAAGCTTCGCATTAATCCCGGAAATATCGGTTCGATCGATCGCGTTCGCGAAGTCGTCCGCGCCGCGGAGGCAAGAAAAGTCCCGATCCGCATCGGTGTCAATGGCGGCTCGCTTGAAAAGGACCTGCTGAAAAAATACGGAACCGCGACGCCTGAAGCGATGGTTGAATCCGGCATGCGGCATATTCGCATTCTGGAAGATCTCGGGTTCAGCGACATCATCATTTCATTGAAAGCGTCCGATGTTAATCGGATGGTCGCGGCTTATCGGTTAATGGCGGAGAAAGTTGATTACCCGCTTCATCTCGGCGTGACCGAGGCCGGCACGCCGTTCGGCGGAACGATCAAATCAGCAATAGGTCTGGGAGTGCTTCTCCATGAAGGTATCGGAGACACGATCCGCGTCTCGCTTGCCGCAGAGCCGCACGAAGAGGTCCGGGTCGGCTGGGAAATTCTTAAATCTCTGGAACTGCGCAAACGGGGCGTGACGGTCGTTGCGTGTCCGACGTGTGGCCGACTCGATATCGACAACTTCGTTGAGATCGTTACTGAAGTTGAGCGACGGCTCGCTCATGTCGAAGAGCCCTTGCACCTTTCGATCATGGGCTGTGCGGTAAACGGCCCGGGCGAAGCTCATGATTCGCAGCTTGGTATAACCTTCGGAAGAAACGTCGGGATGATCTTCAAGGACGGTGTTCCGATGCGGCGAGTCTCCGGCGAAGATATCGTTGAAGAGTTCGTAAAGGAAGTCGAGATTTTAAGGAAAGAAGGTTCGGCGGCCAGGGCCCTTGCGGATAATGGCGGCCTAGTTCAAATCAAATAAATCTTGCCACAGAGCACACCGAGGAAGAATAAATCTGCGGTGACGTTACCGCCGGCCTTCTCCAAACCTTCTGTGTGCTCTGTGGCAGATCTTCTTAAGGAAACAAAACCGTAAACGGAAACCACGGCAGATTTCTTGTCACTCCAAACACCAGCAGCAACACCAGGAACACGTAGAGCGCCGTCGGGTGGAGCAGATTGAACGGAATGCGTCGTCCTCGCGCCGCAAAGTACACAAGCGACACAAGCCCGAACCCGATGAGTAAGGCAAAGAACGGCAGCATCGCATTGTAATCGAGTGCGGTTAGTATGTGGCCGTGAAACAGTGCGTGAAACCCGCGTGTAAGCCCGCAGCCGGGACAAGCAAATCCTGTTAAGGAATAGAGCGGGCAGACGGGAAAAAATCCTGCCTTGGTCGGGTCGAAATACCATACTGCCGCCGCGCCCGCGACTAATGTCACAGCCGCCGACGCCGAGAGAATGCGTTCGGCATAAAGCCCCGACCTGAGATGTTCAACAGCGGTACTCACTATCTAGTAGCGAAGGTTGGTCAGCATTTCAGCCTTCATGACGATATAGTTCTGGTTATCATCCGACAAATTTTCTTTCTTGCAGGACTCGATAAATTCTTTTACCTGATTCAGCGAGTTTTCATTAATTGCCGCTGGAGGGCGAGTTGAAAGCGATTCCAGTTTGCTCACATTCGATTGAAACTTCGATTTATCTACAATATCGCCGACGACAGCGCCGAGGGATCTGCCAAGCTCGAACGCCCACTCAGATTTCTCGTTCAAAGCTGCTCGCGTCGTCTCAACAAGACCTGAAAGCTCGCGCAACGATGACATTGATTTTGCGTCTAACTTCTGCGGGCCGTACGTAGCCGCTGTCGCAACCGAAATATTCGTATCTCCCTTTATGGTGAACCGATTGTTATCCCGCGGTGGATCAACTACGCTGCCTTCACTGCCCTTTTTCGGCGGCTGCGGTTTCTCCGGCTTTAACTCACCTACCGGCGCCTTTTTAAACGTCAGCGATCTCAAGATCTCTTTTTCCCTTATCCAATCTTCAGGTAGCTGATAGGCTATCGATTCCGGCGACGAATACCCACCGAAGAAGCCCGTAGTTTCCGCGTTTGAGAGTACGAACGCCAGTCGAGCGAGCCGTAGTGAAGTGACGAAGTTATAGGTAATAAACCCCGATACCTTAACCGGACTTCCTTGTAACTTCGTCGGGGAAAACTTCGCGCTACGAGCCGCGCTGACGGCGACTTCTCTCAACAAAGGATGGCCGGAAACCGCAGATGCGGAAATGACGTCGCCATTCTCGTCGATCAAAACCTGGACTGTGACAGCGCCCGACGCACCCTCGCCCTGAGCGGCCGCTGGATACGTTGGTTTTGGCAACGAAGTCGCTTTGCCGTTCAAAACACCGCCGCTGATAGTTCTTGGAATGGGATCCTGAGCGAGGCCCGTCACGGTAAAAATACCGACACTAAAGGCAATACTCAGTGCGACGCTCGTTGCTCTTTTCATAAGACCTTATCCCAAAGGAAGATTTTAACACCTAAGCGAACTTAGATGCCGCTCCGTCCGAATCGTTGGCGAGAGTTTAAAATTTAACCGTCAGCCATCGAGACGAATAGAGAATCCGTCGCGACCTTGCGGTTTATGTTGACGATGAAATTCTCATACATCGTCTCGATCTCGTTCAGCCATCCGGCGAGCGTCGGGGAAGTCGAAGCCCGGGCTATCTGCGACAGGTCGGGCTTAATATCGATGTTCAGGATCTCGGCATCGCCCGCTCCGTTCCGTAAGAGCCACGCGTCGTGGATCAACCCTTCCAGAATCCCGAGCTTCTCCTCATATTCTTCCTTCACTTTTGCGTCGGTCATTTCTTCCGATCCAATGAGCAGCGCCCGTTTGTCTTCGGCTACAGCCGCCTTCAAAACAGAAAGCATTGCGCTCCGCTGCGTGCGGAACGACGCCGGAACGATCGCGGCAGCTCGGCTCAAGCTCCCACCCGAGACCCTTGCGACGAGCGCCGCGTCGTCCGGTGAAAACTCGCAATTTTTTATCAGGTAAGCTTCGATCTCCTCGAAGGCGACCGGCGCGAAACGAATCGTCTGACACCTCGAGCGGATCGTCGGCAGCAGTGAGTCTGCACGCGACGCGATCAGGATGATATGCGATGTCGAGGCCGGCTCTTCGAGCGTTTTGAGAAGGGCATTCGACGCCGCGTCGTTCATCTTGTCCGCGTCGTCGACGATGAAGACTCGCGCTCCGGCTTCGTAGGGGCGAAAGTGGGCTTCGCGCTCTAGCTCTCGGATAGCGTCAACCCGTAGGTTTCTATTGTATGGAACCACGATTCCGACATCGGGGTGCTGGCTGAAAAATACGTGATCCGAGTCCTGCCCTTTCTCGAATTTCGGGATTGCGAATTCACCGACTCTGCTGCACGCAGCGCAATGACCGCAAGCCGAGTGGTCGTTTCGACCCGTGCAGACAAGACTTCGCGCAAGCTCGAGTGCGAACTGCTTCTTACCTACGCCTTCCGGGCCCGTAAATAAAAGCGCGTTTGGTACTCGGGCTGTCGCCATCAGACTCTGCAGAAGCTCTTTGACTTGTTTGTTCCCTATCAGATCCTTCATCCGAGAAAATCCGTAACCATCCCGAGCACCTTTGCATGCGTATCTTCGATCGACCCGTTCGCGTCGAGAATCTTAAAGCGCTCCGGCTCGGAGCCCGCGACTCGGAGATAAGCAGTCCGCACCTTCGAATAAAATTCTGCGGTCTCGACATCCATCCTGTTTCTGCCCTTACCGGTTTCATGACGTTCGGCCATACGCCCGATCGCGTTCTCGATGGTGATGTCGAAAAACAGAGTGAGGTCCGGTTTCAGCCCGCCCGTCGCAAGTTTTATTATCTCGTTGACTGTCTGTTCGGAAAAGCCGCGGCCGGCTCCCTGGTAGGCAAATGTTGCATCCGAGTAGCGGTCCGAGATGACCAGCCGTCCTTCCGCGAGCGCTGGTTTGATCAGAAACTCGACATGCTGTGCGCGATCTGCGGCGAACAGTAGAAGCTCGGCCATCGGAGCAACAGATTCTTCCGTTTCGAGAAACGCCTCACGCAGCCGGCGCCCGAGCGGAGTGCCTCCCGGCTCCTGTGTGGTAATAACGTCGATGCCGCGCTGACGAAGATCGCCGGACAACATACGGAGCTGCGTTGACTTGCCGCTTCCGTCAATTCCCTCGAAAGTAATGAATTTTCCGTGCAAACTAACTTTATGCGGAGGCCGTTTCGGTCTTGCGTTCTTGTGAGATGGTTGAGATGGCGTGCTTGAAGATTAGGACGTCTTGTCCGCCGACATCCAGTAAAACGGAGAATTTGTCGAAACTCTTGATCCTGCCCGAGAGAGTCGCTCCTTGTAAGAGGTGCACAACCACGTTTATTCGTTCGCGTCGGGCAGAGTTTAAAAACGCGTCCTGAATGTTTTGGGCAGCTTGTTTTTCCATAACATTTCTCGTTTATTTAC
>JBDTMK010000148.1:0-7542 GCA_039934315.1 Pyrinomonadaceae bacterium
GGCAAAACGCACGGCGAGGTAGTGAGCTTAAGACTTGAGATGGCGGCGTATTTTCGTCGTCCGAATATCGTGACGCAAGCACCGGCGCCGACGGAGCAACAGAATTAAGTGACGAATCCGTTTGCAGGTAAATCTCCTACCGAAAGGAACAAGATCATCTCGGCTCTTGTGCTCGGCGTGCTCGCGCTCGGCGCTTTGTTTTTTGCCTTCGGCGGTACCAGGATGTTTTCAAGCTCGACGAAGATCACGGTTTCGATTTCGCCGACACCAAAACCTTCAGCCACAGTTCCGACGAACCCGAACGATTTCAAGATCCCGACCCAGAGCGAACAGAATCTTAATTACATGACTCCGGTTGTTTTCAACGGAGCATATTCGGGGCCCGATCCCGGCCGCAACATTTTTGCATTCTACGAACCGCCCGAGCCCTGCAAACCCGGAGTCGATTGTCCGGTGCCGCCGGTAAAGACCCCCGAGCCGCCAACACCGACGCCGACGCCTCAGATTTTTATAACAGGCGTGAATCCCCAAAGCGTATATGCCGGTGCTCGCGGGTTCAGGCTCGAGATAAGTGGCGAGCGCATGGAGCCCAACGCGAAAATATATTTCAGCCAGAACGAGCTTGCGACGAGTTTCGTCAACGAGCAACGAATGGTTGCCGATGTGCCGGCCAACTTTATTGCCGGCGAAGGCCCGCGTCAGATCATAATTCAACCGCCCGACGGAAAGATGTATTCGAATACGATGTCGTTGAATGTGCAGGCTCCGCCCAAGCCGGGCTTCCAGTACATCGGCATGATCGCCAGGAAGCGAAGCAACAACGACACGGCATATTTTATGGAGCAGGGGCGCCAGACGCCTCTGAGCGCACGTTTGAATGACGTCGTCGGCGGGCGGTTCCGATTAATGAGCATATCGGCCGAAGAAACCGTGTTCGAAGATGTGAGTTTGGGATTCAAACATAAACTTCAACTTTTCCGACCGGCTCCCGGAACGGCGACTTCGCAGCCGACAAGGCCCGGGCCTCCGGGCGTAGAAAATTACCAGCCCTTCCCGAGCACCAACTTTCAGGTCCAGCCCGGCCAGAGCATCCCTGGTATCCCTGACAATATTCCTCGTTACGTTCCACCGGCAGCGAACAAGCCGCCGACGGACAAAAAGGACCAGAACGACGATGATGACGGCGACGGCAAACCCTAAGGCATCTCACACCGGCGAAAGCGGCATGACGCTTATCGCGGTGATGATGGTGATGGCGATCTTCGCTGTCGCACTTATGGCCGTGGCTCCGTCAGTCCAACAGGACGTCCAGCGCGAGAAAGAACTCGAGACCATTCGCCGCGGTGAAGAAATTGCGGACGCGATCCGCCGGTACGTTGTGCAGTTCCGCAAGCTGCCGGAATCCATGGACGATCTTCTCGAAGGCCTGCCGCAGGGTACGAAGAAAACAATGATTCTTCGCCCGTCGGCAGCGACTGATCCTCTTAGTGAAGACGGCAAATGGAGACTGATCAAGGCTGACCCAAAGATCATTTCCGCGTTTGCAAAACGAGTTCAGGCATTCAACGGCGGTCTATTGCCAAGCAACCCCGCACCTCAGTTGAACGATTATTCGATTCGGCTCCTGGTGAATATCAATACCGGGACGGAAGACGAAACGGATATTGTCGACGAAGATTTCGATATCACGACGGACAATCAGCCGTTCATCGGAGTAGCCAGCCAGAGCCGCAGCAAATCTGTACTCACGTACTATGGAATCGAAAAACATTCCAATTGGATATTCACACCGCTCTTTCGCGGCTCGGGCGTAACAACAGCAGGCACCGGGTCGGCCCCTTCGGGCGCCCAGCAATTGCCTTTTCCTCCGCGGGGCAATCCGGCGAACACCCGTTAAACCCCATCCCTAAAATCCGTTTATCTTGAATTGCCAAGTTGACGTTCTTGCTTCCTAGAATTAGAATAATTCTAAATCGGAGGAATATGGCACTTCATAATACAAAAATCGATCTTTCTAAAGATGCACGCGAGAAGCTTATCGAGCTGCTAAACAAGCGGCTTGCCGATGCGAGCGACCTGAAATCGCAGGCGAAACAGGCGCACTGGAATGTAAAGGGAATGAGTTTCATCGCGTTGCACGAGTTGTTCGATAGCATCGCGACGGCGGTCGAGGCACATACGGATCTTATTGCAGAGCGAATCACGACCTTGGGTGGAACTGCGATGGGAACGGTCAGGCTCGCGGCGCGAAACTCAGGACTAAGCGAGTATCCGCACGAGATCACTGACGGGGCGGCGCACGTCGATGCATTATCTTCGGCCCTTGCGGATTTTGGGAAAGTGGCTCGTAAAGGTATCGACGAAGCAACCGATCTTGGCGACCAGGACACTGCGGATATTTTCACCGAGATCTCCCGTGAGATCGACAAGCAGCTATGGTTCGTCGAGGCGCATATTCAAGCGTAAAAAGTGAAAGAGTGAAAGGGTGAAAGGGTGAGAGAGTGAAAGGGTGAAAGGTGAAAGGGTGAAAGGGTGAAAGAGTGAAAAAGGGAGGTTGCTGGTACAGTGACCTCTTTCCCTTTCACCCTTTCACCCTTTCACTCTTTCACTTTTACTGGTAGTCAAAAACAATATTCGCGAACGCCTTGATGCCGAGGTCGAGACGGGAATCGTCGATCATAAAATCGGGCGTGTGATGAGCGGCAGCAGTCTTTGGATCCTGCCCCTTTTTCATTCCACCAACGAAGAAAAAGAACGATGGGACCTTTGCGCCAAAAAACGAAAAGTCTTCGGCTCCTGTCGTCCATTCATTCTCGATGACATTCTCTTTTCCAGCAGCCTTGATAAGTGACGGCAGCGTCTTCTTAACAAGATCGGGCGTGTTGTACGTTACTAGAGTTTTTGTTTCGATGTTCACTTCAGCCGTAGCTCCCATGCTCTCGGCAATCTTCGTTGCGGTCAAACGGATCTTCTCGTGAACATCCCTCTGCATCACCGGGTCGAGCGTTCGTATCGTGCCCGCCATCGTCATTTCTTCCGGGATGATATTTTCCCGCACACCGCCGTTGATCTTCCCGACGGTTATCACGACCGGCGCTTTTGTCAGCTCCGATTCACGTGCGACGATCATTTGTAGCCCGGTGTAGATCTGCGTCGCAGCCGCGATCGGGTCGATGCCGAACCAAGGCTGCGAACCGTGAGTTTGTTTTCCCTTCACTTTGATCGAGAACCAATCGCTCGACGCCATCGCAGCTCCTGACTTGTATTTGATCTGGCCGACCTCGGTTTGTGAGTTGATATGGATCCCGAAGATGACGTCGATCTTCGGATCGTTCATCACGCCTTCCTTTACCATCAACTTCGCACCTCCTTCCTCGCCCACGGGCGCGCCTTCTTCAGCCGGCTGGAAGATGAAGACGACCGTTCCTTTGATCTTGTCCTTCATCCCGGTCAGGACTTGCGCCGCGCCCATCAGCATCGCGACGTGCGTGTCGTGACCGCAGGCATGCATGACGCCAACCTTCTGCCCGTTGTACTCCGCGATTTCTTTTGACGCGAACGGAAGGGAATTTCTTTCCGTAACCGGAAGAGCATCCATGTCCGCCCGCAGGCCGATCACCGGCCCGGGCTGAGCTCCTTTCAAGATCCCGATGACGCCCGTCTTAGCAACTCCGGTACGAACCTCGAGACCGAGTTTTCTGAGATGATCTTCGACAACCTTTGCGGTTTTCGTTTCACGATTCGAAAGCTCCGGGTACTGATGAAAATGCCGCCGCCACTCAATGACGTTGGGAAGTATCTTTGCCGTCGCGGCATCGATCTCCCGACTCATATCGATGGCAAAAGCGGGCAGCGAAAACGAGAGCAAGAGGCAGAAACAGAGAAAGAATCTTGACATGTTTTGTTGTTCTCCGGGAATAAAGGGTGAACCCATTGTATCCGGCATGCGCGATTATTCAAAAACAGAAAGGCTGTGCCGTTCGTACTAGTGACTGCACCGACTGCTGGGGAAGCGCCGGAAACATAGCGACGGCCACGATCGCCGCGACAAGGATCAGTTTAATACCACGAGTTTCAACGTTAACTGGCCGGTAGATTCAGAGCCGGCTTGAGCTCTCCGCGATGGCATGTGGTGCAGTTCACTATCGGTGGTTCGCCTTTGAGATTTTTGATGTTTCTCAGGAGTTCTTTGTTGATCGTTGTGACCATTGCCGACATGTCGCGTGCCGTCTGCTTTTGCGTTTTGTCTTCGGCCTCCCATTTATCGGGTACATGGCAGTGAGTGCAATTGACGCCGAGCGATTTCGTAAATCCCATCTCCATCACCGCCAGCAAGCGTCCCGCCGGAGTGTTCTTCATCGTCTGAATGTTTTTGAAGACCGTCGGAGCAAGGTCGTTCTCTCTGCCCTTTATCTGCTGCTTTAATTTTGCGATCGCGGCCGCTTGATCAAATGGAGCCGAGGTAGCAGCAGGCACGGGTGTCGCGGCTGGAGAAACTTGAGCGTTGACCCGTCGCATCGTGGTTGGTTTAGCCATAAAGACCGCGCCCACGAACACCGCGGCCGTAGCCACGATAATTACTCGCACTAGCTTTTGTTTTGAGATCGTCATCATTTGCCTCCTACTTCTTTTTCACGTAAATGAAATCAAAGGTCGTGGCCCAGGTCTTTCCGTCGTCGGTCGAGCTTTCGCCGAGCTGGCGAACGTTGCCGTCCGGCGATTTGGAGAATGTCATCCGCGCTAGAGACCTTTTTCCGTTGAGGGCGGAGTCCGAGACCAGGACCATCTTGCCGTCCTGAATTCCGCCGACGTACTGCGTCATGTTTCCTTGAGCGTCAACCCACGTCTGGTGCCATTTACTGTCGCGAGTATCGAATAGATTGAAGCTCTTGCCAGAGGACACGGGTGTATTCCAATTTTCAAATATTATGCATTCGCCGAGTATGAGCTGGATGCTGCTCGTCCCGACGGTGACGCCCTGCGCGGTTTGCGGGGCCCATTCACCGATCCAAAAATCGAATTGACGAAACTCCGGTCGTGAGCGGCAAGGGTTGGCGACAGCGTCGAGCTTCTTCACGTACTCGATAAATTTTGGTTCTGCCTTCACGGCGGCAAAATCTTTTTCGTCGGTCAACGATGCGCCCGAGATCCCGCCAAGCGCGAGGCTCTTTTCGAAAACCTCGTACATCTTGTCTTTGCTGCCGATCTTCGCGTAACAGCGCGCGAGGGCAAGACCAAAGATAGCGTTCGGGGAAATGGACATCGCCGCCTCGAGCTGAGACTGCGCCTCATTTGTACGACCAAGATTCAATAGCGAAACGCCAAGACGATAATGCGCCCCTGCGTTTTTGCTTTCGACTGCGACTATCTTTTCATATCGGGCTGCCGAGGAACTCCAGTCTTGTTTTTGATAAGCATCGTTGGCGGCGGACCGCATCTCGGGCGTCACTGAACTTCCGGCCTGTGACTGTCCTGAAACAATTTCTGAGGAAGCTACCAAAATTGCAAGAGCGATGATCCCAATCCTAAAACAATTGTTCATGATGAAGTCCTTTCCCCCCGATGATCGCAACCTAACTAACCGATCATGCGGCTGCCTATCGAGACCGATGTGTCATTTCTTTTTGTAATAGCTCCGGTCGACCGTCATCCAACTTTCCGGACTCCAAAGATTACCGTCGAGGTTCATGCCAGCCTGGATCTCGCTGTACTCCTCGCTGGTCGCGAGTTTACCGCCGTTGTAAAACATTACTTCGGCGGCGACCCAGCCTCCTTTTGCCTTTACATATTTATTGAACTGCGTTTCCTGAACTACCTTCTTATCGCGCCCGCCAAGTTGTATAAGCCGCACAAAAAGCAGGTCCTTTTTTGTCACCCAAAACTGCGGCGTGTTCAAGTCGCCCTGTTTTGCACCGACCACATAGGCCGGCTGGCCCTGCCACGTGTCTTCGTGAAATACCGTCATGTCGAGTCCGAGCCCCTTGAGCTGAGCGATCGTCGTTACCGGGTCCTGCACGTAAGCGTCAAAGCCGAGAACGAGAAGCGGGTGAACGAACGGGCGGCTGTTCGCAAGCTTGCCGTCGCGAAATGAATAGATCTTGTCATCGGCAAAGAGAATGCCTTCGTGCTTATCGAGCGGCTCGAAGTCGATGCGCAACTTTCCGGGCGCATTTAGCGCCTCGTACCAAGTCTCCGACGTGGATGTGCCGTCAGGTTTGTGAGTGATCGTCTTTTGGACGAAGGTGAGCGTCTTGTACCATTTGGTGCTGTACTTTTTATGCATTGCGGCAACGAGCTCGTCACCGGACTTAATATCTGCTGCAAAGCAGCCAATGGTAAGAACGAGGATTAGCAGTATTGCTTTAATTGGTTTCATAGATTTTCAGTTTAGATCAAATATTGCCTCAGCTTGAACTTTGCGCCTGTGCGTGAAAACGGTAGTCAGAGATGGTAAGCGTCAATGTTCACGCGAAGACGCAAGAGATCCGGGAATTGAAAACGACGCACTATCGGCGACCCGATCACTTCGAAGGCAAGAATTCTTTCGGGATCGGGCTGCCCGGCCGCTCGTCATCCCAGCTCGCAAACGCGATCCACCATCTCACCCGTCCCAGTAAAGCTCAATGCTGTTTACGCCGCGGCCCTTGTCCGTTTTGTCGTCGTTCGAGAACTCGTAGGTTGAGAAAACGTGTGCGATATTGCCGGAGCGCTTTACGACGCGATTTATTTCACGTTCGTGAAATCCCGCGGTCAGAAACGACTCGTTCGTCGCGTTCACATACTGCTGGTGTGTCATGATCCCCGCCGAAATCTTGCCGTCACGTTCGTTCATGCCAACATAGTTAACGCCCGGCATGTAGAGTGTCCGGTCGCGTCCCCATTGTCGCTCCTGTCCTTTCGGGCCGGAGATCGTTTCGTAAAAAGCTTTGACGATTCCGTCTAACGTCGAAACATCTTTCGCATCAGCGGCGATCTTTAGAACTGCGACCGCTTTCAAATCGCGCTCGCATTGAAACTCGAGCGTCGATGCGGCGTTCGCGATCTTCCATCCCGTCTCGATGCGAACAAGATTGAACGTGTTCGTACCGCAGTGCGAAAGCTTATCGCCGAGGTGAAACGTGTAGCGGCCGGACACCACTGCCAGATCGCCGGTAACCCGAGCCTCGGGTGACGGCATCTGCTCAATGTAATCGGCTCCCTTGTTCGCTGCGATCATCGTTGCAAATCCATCACCTGTGAGCACGCGCATCTTCGAGGGCCCCTTGCCGTCACGTGGTTTGTCGATCGCTATGAGCTGCCCTTCAGAAGTAAAAACAGACTTGATCTGTTCAGCGTCCTTTGCCTTCATCGCAGCGAAAAGCTTGTTGACGACGGTGATCGCCGATTCTTTATCGTCAGTCGTTTGGGCTCCGCCGAATGATGAACAAGCGATTATTAATATTAAAATGCGTGCGATGTTTCTCATTATTATTTCGATTACGAATGGTCATGGATCATCCGCCAACCCGCCTTTGTCTTTGTCCAAACGGTAGTGAACCATCC
>JBDTMK010000149.1:0-7510 GCA_039934315.1 Pyrinomonadaceae bacterium
CCGCGATCCGGTCAATTCCAGATCGATGGCGCGAGCGGCTCGGAGAATACTTTTGTTGTTGATGGACAAGAAGTAACCAACATCCGCACTGGCATACTCAATAGCAATAGTGACCTCCCGTTCTCACTGGTACAAGAAATTCAGATCAAATCAAGTGGTTTTGAAGCTGAATACGGTGGAGCAACTGGTGGCGTCATCAACGTCGTCACAAAGGGCGGTAGCAATCAGTGGCACGGCGAATTCGGAAGTGCCTTTAGTCCCTCGGATTTGGCTGCCGGTCCCCGCTCTATACTGCGTCAGAATCCTTTAACGGCTGAGGCGGAATATTACCCGCCCCGACGTGATAGGGGTACCGACTTTTTCCCGTCAGCAAATTTCGGCGGCCCGATCATTAAGAATAGGCTCTGGTTCTTTGCGAGCTACTCGCCGCAGTTCTTTAATTCCGACCGGACGCTTGTGTACGTTCATGAAGATACGCGGCTTCCGCACGCGGATTTCCCCGCCCAGGGATACAAGTTCAAGCAGGTTAACGACTACACATTTCTGAGGCTCGATGCTCAACCCTTTAGCAAGCTTCGACTGACCGGAACCTACATATATAATCCGATCAGTCAGGACGGGGACCTTCCCGGTTACACCTCGGAGCTGCTGAGCGACGGCCAAGGACCGCCAGTTATATCAGATGACGCGGGTGGACGACAGAATTCGCAAAGCGTTACCGGTCAAGCAGTTTGGACGCCCCGGAGCGATCTGGTTCTCGGCTTCCGCGGCGGCCACTACTTCTTGAACGAGAAACTCGGCACCTATGGACTTGCTGACGTTACGATCCCACGGTATGTCTGTAGCGTCTCAAGCCCTCAGCCGTTTCCTCCCGGATTTGGCTGTATTCGAGGCTTTAACAACGGGCTTTCGCTTGATGAGGCAAAACTCTTTGATGCGACTGCTCGGAACACGTTCGACGCCGATGTGACGTATATGTTCAATGCGGGTGGCCGGCACCAGATCAAGGGCGGTTATCAGTACAATGGAATATCGAACAAGCTCTTTTCGACACTCCGCGACCAGATGCTTCTTCGCTACGGTCAACCGATCGGCGGCGCGGGTAGCATCTCGGGAAGAAATATCATACCGACTGGAGCCACCGACGCTAACCCGAAAGGCTACTGCGGTGATCCGACGTACGTGCCTGGCACTCCTTGTAACTGGGGTTCCGGGTGGTTACAGCGGTTTGGCGAATTCGGGGACGTGAGCAGCAAATCCGAGGCAATATACGTCCAGGATAAATGGCAGCCGACCAAAAGACTGACGTTGAATCTCGGCGTTCGCATCGACCGTGAAGACGTTCCAAGTTTCGCGGAGGGTCTCGAAGGCATTCAGTTCGATTTCACCGATAAGATTGCGCCCCGCCTTGGTGCTGCTTACGATCTGACGGGAGATGGCAAGACGAAGTTGTCGGCATTTTACGGCTGGTTCTACGACCGGTTCAAATATGAACTTCCGCGTGGTTCGTTCGGCGGGAACTTCTATCACGATTTCTACTTTGAGATTCTGCCTGGACAAACGTTCGCTAATTTCACACCGGCTAATATCCTGGGTGGAACTAACGGCGTTCCCGGTGGAGTGTGTCCGGCGACGGGCGGACCATCCTACGGATTTGTACGCTGCGACGTCGACCATCGTGTTCCTTCGAATCTAGGACTCGGAGTTGAATTCGGAACTATCGATCCGAATATCAAGGCGTTCCGCCAGTCGGAATTCACGGTAACGTTCGAGCGGGACCTCGGACGAAACTTCGTATTCTCGAGCCGCTTTACCCACAAGCAGGTTGATCATACGGTAGAAGACGCGGGATTCCCGCTACCTAGCGGCAGTGAGGCTTACATAATCGGAAATCCGGGAGAAGGTCTCTACAAAGAGCTTGCCGAAGCTCAGGGGCTGCAGGCCTTAAAGCCCAAACGCCGATACGACGCCCTCGAATTCCGTTTGGACAAACGCTTCGCCAATGACTACTACTTCAACTTGAATTACACATTGGGGCGGCTCGTCGGTAATTACTCCGGTTTGGCCAGCTCCGATGAAGACGGACGGCTGTCCCCGAATGTCAACCGGTTCTTCGACCAGCCCCAGGCTGGATGGACAGTGGCGGGCGGACCAGACAACGGAGTTCTTCCCACTGACCGCACGCACGTACTGAAATTCTACGGAGCATATAGCTTGGATTGGGGCAAGAGATTTGGATTCCTTTCAAATAACTCGACTGAATTCCAGCTATTTACGTCCGTATCTAGCGGTACACCTTTGACTTCGACGGCAGAGATCGAAGGCGTCGATTTCATTGTTTTGAGTAAACGCGGAGATTTGGGTAGAACCGAAATGTTCACCGAATCGGACTTTGCCGTCAGGCATCGAATTCGTCTTGGTAAGGACGGCCGGTACACGCTCGTACTCGAAGGCGATGTACTCAACCTGTTCAACGAAGCAAACGTCCTGGATCGTGATAACGGTATTGCGAATGGTGCCTTTTCTGCGTGGGACTCGACCTATGGACTTATCAGTCCCGCCCAGGAAACCGCGTGTCAGGCCTCGGGAAATAGCGCTCCGTGCTTGCTTGCAGCATATGCCAATTTCCAGAGCCACGGAGCTCCTCTGATCGCAGCAGCGGCTACTGATCCGGCTAACCGTGCGCCGTTATACAATCAGGCGAACACGTTTCAGGGACCGAGAACGATACGCTTAGGCATTCGTTTTCTGTTCTGAAAACCTTACTGTAATTTGACACTCAAAAGGCCATCCCAAACCGGATGGCCTTTTTTTTATTAACTCTCACGCTCCGATCCAGCGGCTAGGTAGTCTTCGCCTTTTCTTCAAATTCTGCGATCAGCTTCTTGATGTTCTCCGCATTCTTATCATCCGGCTTGGCCTTTAAGTACAGCCTCAGTTCCTTAGCGGCATCTTTGTAGCGTTTCAGCCCGTTTGCATAAAGGAGCGCGAGTTCCCAATGTACATCGGGAATAGAATCACCTGAGGTGTCTCGGGCCTTTATCAATTGCTTTTCTGCCTCGGGATACTCTTTCGCTTGCCGAAGTAGATAGCCCGTCAGAAATAAGCTCTCAGGTGCAAGAGCGTTCATTTGAATCGCCTTCTTCGCCGCTGCGAGCGCTTCACCGTGTTTTTGTTGTGCTTCAAGAGCTCGTGCCAGTGCATACCAGCTCTTATACGCCCTGGGATTTACTTCAACGGCCAGCGATAACAATATCTGAGCCGCTTCAAAGTGCCCGGCCTTAACGTACTCGGTGCCTAACGTCTCCAAGGCTACGAAGTATTTTGGGAAGATCTCGAGCGCCGACTTCAACGCTGTATACGCTTCCTGGGGCTTCTTATCCTCTAGATGGTCGATCGCATCTCTATAGAGCTTTCTGGCTTCGTCCGGTACGTCTTGGGCGAAAACTGAGGTTGGTGAGCCAAGACCCATCGCGACGCGTCGCGGATTTAAGTAAAAGTCGCGAATCTCGCTCACGCGACCCAGAACCCTGGTGTCTCCGATACCCGCGGACCCGGAAAAATTGACGATCTCGAGATCCTGCTCTTGTTCTTCATAATCGGTTCCCAACGGCATTACACGAATACGAAAGCGGCCTGCCGAAAGACCAAAGAATGAATAGAGACCGGATGCGCTCGTTCGCCCTCGGCTTATTGCTCGCGACAGATCATCTAGAAGTTCGACGTAGACGTCAGAGAGTGGCCGTCGATCCGCCCCAAAAACATGTCCGCTCACACTGTTCCCAGTCTGAGCCGATGCACTGTTGCAATAGAGAAAAAAAACGGAGAGAAGGATGCTGAAGCTCACCAGCACCGAGACTTTTAACTTCATACTGGAAATCCCTATCATGTGGCCCGTCTCTCCTACTCCGTGTTTGAGCGATTATAATCCCTTTGATGCACCCAAGGAATGAAAAATAGCTTTCGCTGCGGTAGCCCCGGTACCCGTCGCACTGCTAATCGTCGGTGCAAGCGGGTTGGCCACGTCTCCTACCGCAAAAACGCCGGCAACATTCGTTTCGCAGACCGCGTTAATTTTTATATAACCGGCCTTATCCACATCAACCACGTCGCGAACCAGTTCCGAATTCGGCGTGACACCAATTCGAATCAAAATTGCTTCGGCCGGCTGGATCCATGTATGGCCGGTCGAAACGCTTTTCAACTCAACCGAGGTGACTGCAGAATCTCCTAAGATTCGCATCGCGAGGGTTTCGGTCAGCAGCGATAGATTCTGATGCTGTGACATGGAACTGGTAAATTCACTGCGGGCAGTCAGCGCCAGCCTTCTATGTACGACCTTCACACCGGCGGCGAATTCAGAAAGCATCAGTGCATTTTCGATTGCCGCGTCCCCGCCACCGACGATCAGTACGCGTTTCCCAATCACGAGATTGCGGTCTCGCACGCCGGATTCAATAATGCCTTTGCCTTGATACTCCTTCTCTCCAGGAATGCCGAGTTGGCGCCGACGGACACCGCTCGCGATGACCAACGCCTTCCACTTCAACTCGCATCCGTCAGCCAATGCGACAAGCTTGGCCGTAGTATCGATTTCAGTTACTCCCGAATAAACTATGCGATCAAACCCGGAGCTTTCCACGGTTTCCAGAAAGTGTGAAAGCATGTCTCGACCGTTATTAGCTCGTCTGCCTGGATAATTTGCGATCGAATTGTGGATGGTCCTGAGTTGGCCACCGACCTCAACCTCGCGTTCAATGAGAACCGCGTCCAAACCCAACTCACGACACCACAGGGCAGCCGATAAACCTGCCGGACCGCCTCCGATTATGACCACGTCCGCTAACTTCCCGCCTTGGATCACCATTCAATACACGATGTTTGGATTACGATTTTTTGTCAATTAGAACTGCCGTTTTTTGTCAGGATCGAGCTCTTGCGCGATTTCCTAACTCGCTTGCGGCCAGACCGAAAATCGCTTTGAACCGTTGTTTTATCGGGTCGCGAGCTCTAGCTTGATGTCGCCGAGGGTTTCAACTCGCTGGCATTTGTTTTGCTAATGCGATTCAGTTGTAGTTGCGCAGATTCTCCAAAGCGCTCGCTTAATCCACCGCTCAGAACCGCACAAGCCGTCTCCTTCACCAATATGAGATTAGAAATTGATACCGCCGTTTCTGCCCCGCCTCTCATCGAAGATGCCGAACTTCAGGCCAGCGTAGACTCCGCAGAGGTAAAATCCACACTCAACCAGGGAATCAAGGCCGCTCAGGCCGGCAATCGCAGCCAGGCCCGAACCTCGCTTTTGAAAGTGACCGAGCTCGACCCGCGAAACGAAAACGCGTGGCTATGGCTTGCGTCGATCAGCGAATACCCGGAGGAACTTCTCGGGTTCTTAAATCACGTCCTTGAAATCAATCCCGTAAACCAACGTGCCGGCGAGTGGAAGCTAGCGACCCACGCGTTGCTCTCGAAGACCTTCGTCCAGCGGGGCATGGATGCATGTCAGGAAAATCAAAAGGATTTCGCGACACAGTGTTTCCAGACGGCCCTCGAATACAACGATGCGAACGCCGTCGCATGGATGTGGATGGCGTCCCTATCAGACTCGAACACCGTAAAGATCTCGCTGCTTGAGAAAGCACTCGCGATCGAGCCCGAAAACGAAGTAGCTGGTACGGCGCTAGAAACTGCAAAAGCAAGCATTCACAAGGAAAGGCTTACCGAAGCAAAGGCCGCTGCAGTGGCCGGGAATCATCCGGGAGCGATCAGGGTTCTCGATTCCCTCATTGAAGTTTATCCCGGCTCGGTTGAAGCCTGGACAATGCGGTCGCACCTGTCGGAGGGATTCGACGAAAAGATCAGGTGCTTCGAACAGATCCTGGTTATCGACCCCGAAAACGTTGCTGCTAAAGCGGCCCGCGATTCTTTGTTGTCGCTCTTCGGAACAGCTGAGGCGGCGCACGTCGAAACCTTAGAAAACTCAAACGAGCCTGGGCAAGAATTGCCTGCGTCATACGTTCAATACCTGAATGGGCCCTCTGTCGACAAGAGCCCGACAGAAGAGCTGGAAATGCCTAGCGGATTTACAAGCCCTGAAGAAGATCTTTTCGAAAATGAAGAAGAAGTTGAAAGTGCCCCCGAGCAAACATATGAGAATGAAGAGTCTAAGATCGTCGCGGAGCCGTTTGCTTCGTTCGCGGAGGAAACTCCGGATCCTGTTGAGGCGGCAGCAGTCAGTTCAGACGACCTGACGATCGTTGAGGATCTATGCGATCGCGACGCTCTGCCGGTCCTCGAAGATGAGCCCGCGACCGACTATGCCGATGCGCAAATTGAAACGGTCGCAATAAAATACGACTTGTCCGATAGCACGCAAGCGGAGACAACTTACGAAACCGAAGATGCAGATGAATGGTCAGAGCCATACACTGACCCTTCGATAACCGTCCCGTCTGACGATCTGTTCACAAACGATGAACAGGACATGTCGAGCGGCGCTGAAACTTTTGTAGAATCTGCCGAAGAGGTCATCGCAGTCAAGGCGGAAACTATCGAGTGTCCCTTCTGCGATCAGACGAACGATGCCCAGGTAATTTCCTGCCAGGCCTGCGCCGCCGTATTGACTCTTTCGGATCTGGAGCTCCTGCTAGGAAATCAAAACTCAAACACCATGATCTTGAGGCATGCTGTCGATGACATGGAAAGGCTCCGTCTGAGCAGCGAATTCGGAACGGCCGAGCTCGTGACCTTAGGCCTTGGCCATCTCAATCTCCGAAATTTCCAGACGGGTTTCTCGTGCCTCCAGGAAGCTTCGAGGCTGAGTCCGAACAATGTCGTCCTCGGCGGTCAAGTTAACTCACTCTTGATCCGCCTTGAAGAGATCAAAGAACAGGAAGCGGCGCATCTGAAAATGCCGAAAGGCAAGTCGATCCTTGTCGTCGACGACAGCCCCACGGTAAGGAAGCTGCTCGCCGGCAAACTGGAAAAATCCGGGCACACCGTCGTCTGCGCTAATGACGGCGTTGAAGCGTTGGAACGGCTTGTCCACTTTGTTCCTGATCTTGTCCTCCTGGACATTGCGATGCCGCGGATGGACGGTTATCAGGTATGCAAGCAGATCCGCAGCAATGAAGCGACGAGGGATGTGACGGTCGTCATGATCTCCGGCAAGGACGGTTTCTTCGATAAGGTCCGCGGGCGAATGGCGGGCACAACCGGGTACATTACCAAACCATTCGGTCCTGAGACTTTGATGAAAGCCGTCGAAATGTATTTGACCGGCGAGGCACCGGAATTGGATGAGGCATGATCGCTCAAGGTGTTAACTTCTGAGTCAAAAGCTTTTATAGGTGAAGCCGAAACACTGCTCGGAGCAATCCGCGGCGGTGTTTTGGTTCATTTACAAGACGGGGTTCAGCCAGAACACTTGAAGGTGCCCTTGGAATTCGCGCGTCTTTTGAACGCCCAGGTTTTCAACACGGATGCCGACGACGTGATCCAGGCTGCGGAC
>JBDTMK010000150.1:0-7464 GCA_039934315.1 Pyrinomonadaceae bacterium
CCCGCGCGCTTTGAAGGACTGAGTCGGATTCTGGCCTTCGTCTTTGATAAAGAGATTGAGTTTGATCGGAAGCGACGCACCAAGTCGGTCGGCGCGCAAAAGCGGCGTCCAACCTTCACCAAAGGTGACGATGTTGTCGGCGTTCTCGACCGGCAAAACTTCCCGATAGCGCCAAAGCGAAGATTCGCGCGATGTAAGCGAACCGGGCTTGAGTGTTGCAGCGGCCTTTTCAAGATCGTATCGAACGAGCAGGGGCTTGCCGCATTCAACGCAAAGATTTTGAAGAGTGTTCGCTTCGTGCCGTAGACCGCACAAAGCGCATTCCAAGTGTGTGACGTTCATCCTTAGTTTGAGTCGCGGCTTCTGCCGGACTGTGCCAAAGTTTAGCGGCCTGAAGGCGGGACTCAAAATTTACTTCTTCCAAATGAATTCTTTGAAGAGATTGAATCCTACCGCCAGCCCGAGGGAGAAGGTTCCGTTGCGCACTCCGTCCTTCCAGTCGTAGCGGTCCGGATACCATGCTTCGTAAGAAACGATGCCTGCGGTGTAAGTTCCCACGAGGTTCGGGATACCGATGACACGTTTGCCGGTTCTGTCGCGGGCGGTTACCGGAGAGATCAGCGAATTGCGGATGCGTGCTCCGGTGCTTTTACTTTTGCTTCGATAGAAATGACTATCGACTTTCAGGACCTCATCCAGTCCGTACGTAGTCGTTTGTTTGATCGCGTTCTTACCAAACGTCGACGCGAGGCGTCGTCCGAAACCTTCCCACTTTGTCCCCCACTCTTCAGGTGAATTGCTCCAGGTCGAGATGCCGGCCCTTAGAACCATTCGCCCGAGGTTGACCGGGCCGATCAAACTGTTGATATAACGTTTGCGGCGCGTCGCGCCGTCGGGCGGTGTATAGGTGCTTTGCGAGGATGTCACGTTTGTCACGCTAGTCGTGGGACCAGGCGATTGCACAACGGGTTCCGATATCACGGTTCCCGGGCCTGGCGTGGCGGTTGGTATCGGCTGCTGGCCGAAAAGCGGAGTGACAAATATCAATAGACCCAAGATCAGAAAAATGTTCTTCATTCAAAACCCCTTATTCTTTGTTGGAGGCTCCCACCCGCCGTCAAAATTGCTTTATCTTTAACATCGGCTTCAGTTCTTTGTATACATTCGCCATCATTATCTTAGTGCCTTCGCCGTTCGGGTGAATTCCGTCGGCTTGATTCAGATCTCTCTTCAAGGCGATATTTTCCAAAAGAAATGGAAGATACGCAACGTGGTGCTCATTTGCAAGATCCGGAAAAGCACTTGAGTAAGCACGTTGATATTCGGCCCCCATGGCCGGCGGAGCGAGCATTCCGCATAGCAACACCGCAACATTCTTCTTCTCTGCTTTGCTAATTATCTGGTCGAGATTCGTCTTCATTTTCGCGACCGGCACGCCGCGAAGCAGATCGTTAGCGCCAAGCTCAAGGATCAGAATTTCGACACCATCCTGCTCAAGGACCCAGTCGACGCGCTCCACGCCGCCGAGGCTTGTGTCACCCGAGACACCCGCATTCAGCACTTCGTAATTGTACCCGTCCGCATTAAGTCGTTCCTGCAAAAGGTACGGGTAAGACTCGCGCTCGGTAAGTCCGAAACCAGCGGTCAAACTGTCACCAAATGCGACGATCTTAGGCCTTTTGGAAACGACCTCGGGAGTTTTCAAGGGCCTGTTCACTGCAAGGCCTAAGTCCGTCGGGTGCGCACCGGTGCCGCATCCCACGGAAAATGCGACGAGAAATGTGAAACTAAGAAGCGTGAGGTTTCGAATAATATGATTCATTGCAATAAAGAATATGTTACGCGATTTAGTAAGATTTGGATGCAGCTTTAATGAAAAGTGTGAGCTACAAACTATGAACTACAAACTATGAACTATGAACTATGAACCGTGGACGAAAGCACCTCCGGCGGCCTCATCGTTCATAGTTCACCGTTCAGCTCACAGTTCACCTCACAGTTCAAAGCTCACCTTAATTTATGATTCAACTTATTGGCGTTACTAAGACGGTCCGCTCGGGCACTGAAGACCTGACGATCCTTTCGGACGTTTCGATAGAGATCCCCGAGGGGCAGTTTGTCGCTTTGACCGGTGCGTCCGGAAGCGGCAAATCGACGCTGCTCGGCCTGATCGCCGGCCTCGATGCACCAAGCTCGGGCAGGATATCGATCGACGGCGACGATATCACGGCCATGAGCGAGGACGGCCTAGCCGAGATCCGGAGCGCTAAGATCGGTTTCGTATTCCAATCGTTTCATCTGATCCCGAGCCTTACCGCGTTTGAAAATGTTCTCATCCCGATGGAGATCCGCGGCATTCGTGACGCCGGCGACCGCGCAGCTGAGCTTCTCCGTGACGTGGATCTTACTGATCGCGGCCATCACTATCCGGCCGAGCTCTCCGGCGGCGAACAGCAGCGTGTTGCGATCGCCCGCGCGTTTGCAAACCATCCAAAGATCCTTCTAGCGGACGAGCCGACTGGAAATCTGGACTCCAAAAACGGCCAGCATATTTTTGAATTGATGACCGGGCTCCATAACCAGCGCGCCGTGACGCTCGTGCTTGTGACTCATGATCACGCGTTGGCGGCCGAGGCGCAGAGGCAAGTAATCCTGAAGGATGGGAGGGTGGAGAGCGATGTTATGAGTGATGGGTGATGAGTGATGAGAAAACTTCTTTCCGATCTCCCATCTCCCATCTCTTATCACTCATCACCCAATCACTCATCACCCATCACTCATCACTAGTCTTATGAGGTTCATCCTAAATCTAACCCGTCGCGAAATACGCTCGTCATGGCGCAGATTGTTGTTTTTCTTTCTTTGCATCGCGCTCGGCGTCGGGTCGGTCGTAGCGCTGCGCTCCCTGATCCAAAATCTTACGCGTGCGGTGGGAACCGACGCGCGGGCGTTGATGACCGCCGACGTGGACATCAGCTCGACAAACGACTTTACGCCGACCGAAATTTCGAAGATCGAAGCGGCCGTTGCCGAATCCGGGATCGTCGACGGAAGAAACGAGACGATCAATACCTCATCGATGGCCCGGCCGTCGGATCCGGCGAACGCGCATGTAAAACTCATTGAATTAAAAGGTATCGAGCCGCCTTTCCCTCTCGTCGGGGATTTCGTGCTCGACGACGGAACTCCCTTCGATTTTTCCCTGCTTGCGAATAACGGCGCGGTGGTAGCGAAGATCTTGCTCGAGGATCTGAACGTTCAGGTCGGCGACAAGATCCACATTGGCGAAGGCGAATTCCAGATACGTGGAGTGTTCGATGAGGAACCGGGAGGCACCGGCGGCTTTCGTCTGGGCGCCCGGGTCTTTGTTGAGAAGAAGGCTTTCGATGACGCAGGCATAACCAGAAATGCGGGTCGCGTTCGGCGACGTATTCTGTATCGCACTACTGATAATCCCACGGAGCTTGTCGGGAAACTTCGAGAGAGTCTCAAAGGAACGACACTTACCGTCCAGTCGTATCGCGAAACGCAGGAGAATCTCGGCGAACAGTTCGCACGCACCGAAAATTATCTTTCGCTGACCGGCCTGTTGATCCTCGTCCTTGGCGGCGTCGGCGTTTGGAATGTCGCCCGGGCCTTCGTCGAGCAGAAGCGAAAATCCGTCGCCGTTCTAAAATGTCTGGGGGCCGGCGGCGGACGGATCATCACCGTCTACCTTTTGCAGATTCTCACGCTCGGCTTCCTGGGTAGTTTGTTCGGGGTGGTGCTGGCACAACTCGCGCTGCTATTTGTTCGGTGGCGATTCGTCGATGCGCTTCCGGCGAAGATGACTTACGCGGTCAATTTTTCGACCGTGGTCCAGGGCGTCACTTTGGGCGTACTAATCTCGCTACTTTTTTCAGCGCTGCCTCTCTTGCAGGTCCGAAACATCAAGCCAAAACTTCTGCTCCGCGATGAGAACAACGCTTCTATCCGTCGACTTGATTTTACGAAGTGGCTGTTCGGCGCATTGTCGCTACTCGGATTGCTCGGTCTCGCCGTATGGCAGGCCGGCTCAGTCAAGGTCGGCGCCTTTTTCCTCGGAGGCCTAGGTGCGACGACGGCGGTTCTTTATCTGACGGCTCTCGTGCTGACGCGTCTTCTGCGCCGCTTCCGCAATATCGGTCCGTTCGCGTTGTCGCAGGCTGTGAATTCGCTCTATCGTCCGGGTAACCAGACGCGCATAATCCTGCTCGCGGTCGGCCTCGGAGCATTCGTCGTGCTCGCGGTTCAATCGCTGCAGACAAACCTCGTCCGCGAGTTCGACTTCACGCGGAACCAACGTCTGCCGAGTTTGTTCTTTGTCGATATTCAGAAAAGCCAGGTCGAAGATATCGCGAAGCTGATCGAATCGCACATTGGTGAAAAGGCCGAAACCATTCCTACGGTGCGTGCGCGGATCTCTCACGTGAACGGTGAGCCTTTCGACTTTGCACAGCGTGAGACGCGGCAGCAGCAAGGCCAGATCGGCCGCGAGTTCGCCGTCACATACCGGGCAGAAATGGACAACAATGAAAGCCTTCTCAGCGGCCGCTGGTGGAACGCTGAGCCGGGCGACGTGCCCGAAGTTTCCGTCGAGAAAGAGATGGCGGGCATCTTAAAAATTTCACCGGGTGACTCAATGACGTTTGATATTTCCGGACGAAAGATCACGGCCCGCGTCGCAAATATTCGAAAGCTCGATCTTCGCAACACCCGGACCGCTTTTGTTTTTGTATTCAGACCTGGAGCTCTGGAAAAAGCACCGCAAACATTCGCGGCAACCATTCTGAAGCGCACATCCGCAACCGATCGGCAACGCCTGCAACGCGACACGCTCGAAGCTTATCCGAACGTCCAGATCTTCGACGTCGCCGACATCGTAGCGACGGTGCAAAGACTCGTGAGCAACTTCGTGATGGCGATATCGTTTGTCGGAAGCTTTGTTATTTTGAGTGGGATCCTGATCCTGATCGGCTCGATCGCGCTCACGAAGTCGCAGCGGATCTACGAGAACGCGATATTGAAAACGCTCGGTGCAAAGCGACTGACATTAACCGCGATACTCTTTGCGGAGTACGGGCTGCTGGGATTATTGTCCGGTCTGATCGGCGACGGTTTCGCGACAATACTCTCGTACGTGGTCAGCCGTTACGTTCTCAATATCAATTGGGAGTTCGACCCGCTGCTTGGTGTGGGTGGAATACTCGTCACCGCTCTGATCGTTATGATCGTGGGCGCGGCCGCGAGCTTCGACGTCCTATTTAGAAAGCCGCTTTCTACGCTGCGATCGCAGTGAACTTAATTGCCTTGGGGATTGAAGGGGTGATCGGCGAGGACCGTTCGCATGTTTACCTGAGCAAGCAAAGTCTCGATATAGGCACCAAACCGGTGCAGAATCGGGACGATGTCCTTCTTCTCAGAGGTCGCAAAGATCTCTTCCGCGAAGCGCTCCACGGTTTCCCGGTCTTTATGAAATAGAAACGGTATCGTCCTCTCCAGAAACTCTCGCATTTCTTTGTTGACCGCTTCGAGAAGCTTTTTGTCGGGGTTTTGTTCGGCGGCCTTGACCACCTGAAGGGCTTGCCACAAGTTCTGACGCAAGGCGAGCGACTGATCGAGCTTCGTCTGAAAATTTGGGAAGAGATCCGTCGGAAGTGTGAGCGGATCTACCACCTGGGCGAAGCCAGCGAGAATCTGGCGAAAGCTGTCGCTCAAAAGTTCAAACGCTGTTTCGACCCGTGCGAAGACCGACGGAACCGGACGGATACCGACAAGCCCGGTCAACTCCTGCGAAAATACTTTTTTCAACTCCAGCGAAGCAGTGTAAGAAGCGCCGTCAAGCGAATTGAACATCGCTTCTTCTTCGTTGGGAAATCGCGAGAGTCGATTGTTCATGTGCTCGATCAGATCGTGGGTGAGTTCATGAACGCGAGAGAAGATTATCAGCGAGGGTTTTAACGGCTCGTCGTGACGAAGCATTTTTCCCACAATGCTGAGTGAGCCGAGGATCGTCCCGAATCTGGGAAGGATCACCTGCAAGTCGACTTCGTCTGCGAACGGGATCGGCCTTTCGGTCATGAGTACCTTCAACTTATCCGGAAGAAAAGATTCACCCGCTGCATGTGTACGCGAAATGAGCGTGCGAAAAACCGGTGAAGACTCCAGCTTTTCAACAAGCATCGAGCTCCACGCTCGCCAGTCGGCGAAATTAAGATTTTTATTTGTCCCGAGAACGCTTTCATTGAGGACGATGGCATCTCGAAGAACTAGTGCGAACGCGTCGAGCTCATCGGTCGTGACCGAGCCGCCTCCCGATTTGTCACCTTCGGAAGGGATCGGGCCGGCAACTGCTTTTCGAAGTCGGAAGTTCAGCTTGGACGAATTCAACAGAGCAGCTCGGGTTAGACGACATTCTCGAGTCCAATTCCCCGCAGCTTCAGTCGGTCGGGTCTTATCCGAGTAAGTTTGATCGCCCCGCGTAAGGAAGGTCTCCAGGCCCGCAAGCCAGACGCCGAGCTCGAACGAGAGTTCGTCAGGATCGAAAACCGCAATAATCGCTGAATCTTTGAATTCTTCCCTGTTATCGGAAAGCAATGTCGCGGGATCGAAGAGTTGTGTTGTCGCAGAAACTAATTCCAATTGGGATTCCTCACTATTCGTTGGAGACTGAAGGCGGGGGCGAAGCATTTCGCCACTTATTTTATACAATTAAACACGGCCGATTGGCAATAAAAACTTTGTTGCGCACTTGGGATTTAATGGGGTCGGTCGAGGGATTATGAAGCCGCAGTCGAACATTTTGGTTCTGGCAACTGGAAACGCGGGAAAGATCCGCGAACTAAGGGAATTGTTTGCACCTCTGCCGTTTGACCTGAAGAGCCTCGACGATTTCGAAGGAATAGTTGACGTCGAAGAGACAGCTTCCACGTTTCGCGGTAACGCAGAGCTAAAAGCCGGTGGGTTCGCTCTCCAAACTCACCAGTTATCGCTGGCGGATGATTCGGGTCTCGAGGTCGAAGCTCTGGGAAACGCACCGGGCGTTTATTCGGCCCGGTTCGCAGGGGAACAGTCCGGTTATGACGTCAAAATTTCAAAGCTTTTATCGATGCTGAATGCGACTGGTGACTCGGTCCGTCGTGCAAGGTTTGTTTGTGTGATGGCCCTCGCAGACACTAATGGTAAGACCGTTTACAGCGCCGAAGGTGTTTGTACCGGATCGATCGCTCAAGCCCGTACCGGAAACAACGGATTCGGGTACGATCCAATCTTTCTACCCGACGGGTTTGAATCGACCTTTGGCGAGCTCAGCGATGACGTCAAAAAACAGATCAGCCATCGAGCGAAAGCGGCTGAGCTCATTATTCGATATTTACTGGATTTTATTGCGATCTGACTTGACCAATCAATTTTTCGCCAGTAAAATTCGACACTTGAACCGTTTCC
>JBDTMK010000151.1:0-7449 GCA_039934315.1 Pyrinomonadaceae bacterium
GTAGAGAAAATAGCGAAGCTTATTCCGCCGCCCATTCGCGGCCGAAACGTTAGCATCTCGCAGGCCACCGAGATGGTGCCTGAGCTGAAGGCTGCTATCGGGGCTGACGCGAAAGTAAAAGATCTTGTCGATCTCGCGCTGAAGTTAGAAGGTTGCGCACGACACTCTTCTGTCCATGCGGCCGGCGTCGTGATCTCCCCGAAGCCGCTTCATGAGATAGTGCCTGTCGCCGTATCGGCGAAAGACGAACTCACCAGCCAGTATTCGATGAACGATCTTGAAAAGGTCGGAATGCTGAAGATGGATTTCCTAGCGCTGACGACCCTCACGGTCATCAACGATTGCCTTCTCTCTTTGAAGGGTCGCACCGGAATTGAGATCGACTGGAGCACGATTGCACTTAATGATGAAAAGACGATGCAGCTCTTCGGGGACGGTCGAACGGACGCGGTCTTCCAGTTCGAATCCAGCGGAATGCAGGAGATTTGCCGACGTTTGAAGCCGAAAGAGCTTGAAGATCTTTCCGCTCTTAATGCGCTATATCGTCCCGGCCCGATCGACGGCGGAATGATCGACGACTACATTGCTCGTCATCGTGGCGAGAAGCAGGTGCGTTATTTAATTCCTGAGATGAAGGAAATTCTCGCCAACACGTATGGCGTGCTCGTCTATCAGGAGCAGATCATGCAGCTCGCGCAGAAGCTTGCCGGATACAGCCTCGGCGAGGCGGACATGATGCGCCGCGCGATGGGTAAGAAGAAGCGCGAAGAGATGGCGGTCCACGAAGAGAAATTCGTTTCCGGAGCCGTCGGAAATGGGATCGCAAAGGACAAGGCAGAATCGATCTTCAAGCTTATGGCGCAGTTTGCGGATTACGGCTTTAATCGAAGCCACTCGATCGCTTACGCCTATCTTGCATTTCAGACCGCTTACTTAAAGGCACATTACCCAGCTTATTTTTATGCTGCCGTGCTCTCGCACGAAGCCGACGACAGCGCAAAAGTTTACAAATATTCAACCGAGCTGCGGTCGATGGGACTTCGGCTTTTACCTCCCGATGTGAACGAAAGCGACGAGGGATTTACACCATCCGACGAGGCTGTACGTTTCGGTCTCAGCGCGATCAAGGGCATCGGCTCATCGACGGTGAAGGCGGTGGTTGATGCAAGACAGGAAATTAGGTTTACTTCGCTTTTCGATTTTGTTTCCAGGATCGACCAAGGTTCGATCGGACGGCGTGGTTTAGAGAGCCTGATAACATCAGGCGCTTTCGATTCTCTGATTCCGGAAAACACAACTGTGGGTCAATGGCGGGCAAATCTTTTTGCTGGGATCGAATCCGCCCTTTCAGTTAGCCAGAAAGCATGGAGCGATCGCGAGCGTGGACAGAACGCTCTCTTTGGAAGCGATAGCGCTACCGACGTATTTGACCAGGCGCTTCCAACGGTACTGCCGTGGACACAGACGGAAATATCGGCGCAGGAAAAAGCAGCGGTTGGTTTCTATTTATCAGTTCACCCGCTTGATAACTATAAGGACATCGTTACAGGACTGCGGATCCGGAACATAGCCGATCACGGCGAATTGCGTACTGGCGACACGATAGTCCTCGCAGGGATCGTATCCGGGTTTCAAGTTCGGCAGAGCAAAAAAGGAAATCGATTTTGCATGTTCCGGTTCGAGGATGAGTCCGCTGGAGTGAAGTGCCTAGCCTGGTCTGAAGCTTACGGAAAATTCTCTCAGCTTCTGAAAAACGATGAGCTACTGATAATTGAAGGGCGAGTTGAGTCTGCCGAAGGGCAGGACATTACGATCATCATGAGTGAGGCGCGATCTCTCAAAGAAGCACTTCCCGGCAACGCGAAGTCGGTAGACATCACCCTCCCTGCGAAACAGGTTGATGATGAATACCTGCATGACCTACTAACGATCCTCAATACCTCGAGCGGGAAATGCGAAGTCTATCTTGAGGTAGCGGTTGATGAAGTAAAGATCAAACTTCATTCAAAGCCTATTCGAATTCAAGGATCGACGCTGCTTGAAAGTCAGCTGCGCAATCGCGGCTGTGACGTAAATTGGATATTATGAGTGCACCACTTATGGCAAAAGACAGCGAGAAGACCGCGATCCAACGCGTTCAAACTGCAAGGCATCCCGAGCGTCCTTATTCCACGGATCTCTTCGCCGAAATATTCGAAGACTTCGTCGAGCTGCACGGCGACCGGCGTTACGCAGACGATCCGGCTTTGGTCTCTGGTTTTGCAAAGCTCGATGAATTTGAGGTTCTGGTTGTGGGTCAGCAGAAGGGTCGCGACACGAACCAAAGGCGTTACAGAAACTTTGGTATGCCTAAGCCTGAAGGTTACCGGAAAGCACTTCGGCTCATGAGGCTTGCGGAAAAATTTGGTCGGCCGATAATCACGTTCATCGACACTCCCGGGGCGTATCCCGGCATCGACGCCGAGGAACGGGGACAAGCCGAAGCGATCGCATTCAATTTGCGCGAAATGGCCGGGCTCAAAGTGCCGATCATCGTCGTTGTGCTTGGTGAGGGAGGTTCAGGCGGAGCGCTCGCTATCGGTATCGGAGACCGGGTGCTGATGATGGAAAATGCCGTTTATTCCGTTATCTCACCCGAGGGCTGCGCCGCGATTCTCTGGAAAGACGCGGCTAAAGCCGATCTCGCTGCGGCTGCTCTGCGGCTTACTGCTGATGATCTAATGCAGTTCGGAGTGATCGACGAGATCGTCCCAGAACTAGGCGCGTGGGAGATCGAGAGTGAAGGCGATGACGAGAAAAAAGGACAGAAGGTTTTTGCGAAAACTGCCGCGGAATTAAAAAAAGCAATTTCTAGAAACTTGAAAGAGCTTTTGAGATACACGCCGACAGAGCTCGTGAAATCCAGGTACGACAGATTCCGAAAAATCGGCTCTTCGCTTTAAATAGACGATGGCGGTCATTATTTAGCTCAATGACCGCCCATTCAACTTAACTTTTCTCAACAACTTAAAAAGGAATATCGTCGTCACCGCTTGGAGCAGGTGCAGTGGCGGCTCCCGATGATCGGTCGGCCGGACCCGCGAACTCAACCGGGGCGGATGACTCTCCCGAGTACTCGTCAGACGCGCCTCGGGCACCCGCGCTGATAAAGTGCATCTCCGTTCCCTGCACTTCAAGTGTGTGGCGATTTTTGCCATCGCGGTCGGTCCACTCTTCGACTCCGAGTCGCCCCTCGATATAAACCGGACTTCCCTTCGTTAAATATTTCGCCGCGTTTTCTGCCTGGTTGCGCCACAGAGTTATTCGGAACCACGTCGTCACGTCCTGCATTTCACCTGACTTGTCACGCTTCTTTTCGTTCGTCGCGAGCGAGAAGTTGCATACCGCAACGCCTTGCGGGGTGTACCGAAGTTCGGGGTCCCGACCCAGATTTCCAACAATGATAATTTTATTAAACGACATAGGTAGGAGTCTCCTTTACATAGTTTGTAGCAACGTTTCCGGATATTACATTCATCAATGATTAGCGGTCAAGTTGCTGTGCTAGAATCTTCCTTCGCTTAACTTGACGTGTTGCGCGAGCCTAAGATGTCTCACCTATTGACTCACAAAAGCTTAGAGCGATCCCAATTGCGAGCAGTTTTTACGATCTTGATTTCCATTGTTATATCAACCTCGGCGACCGTCGCGGCGGCTGGATCGCATCCGCAAGAGCCGAGCATTTTTAGCAAGTGTTGGGAGTTTGCGATCAATTCCAATCTTGGTATCGCTCCTGCAGCTGACGCATCTGCTGTTTATGTTTTGGATGATGAAAACAAGCTGCACGCTATTGATCTCGCTCGCGGAAACAATCTGTGGTCGAGCGAGGTCGGCGGTGCCGTCGTCTCGAATCTGTTGGTTCTTGATGATTCGATCTTTCTCGTGACGAGTACCCAATCTGACTTACCAAATTCATCGGGGAAGACGATAGTTCGGGCATTGAGTCGTCAAACAGGCATTACAATTTGGCAGACGGAAACTGCTTTGTCACCGGTTGTGTGGCTCGGTCCCGTGATGGGTAATGTGGCGTCGGCGGGCTCAGACGGTTCAATCGCTGCGTATACTCGCACAGATGGCAAGCTCGTTTGGAAAACGGACCTCACATCCCCAATCACATCCGAACCAAACTTCCTTGATACCTCCATTGAGTTAGGCACAGAAAATCACGAAGTCGTTAGGATCTCTGGATCGACCGGCGGTGTGCAGGTGGCTTGGAAATCGGAGTATCGTTCCACGGCCGTCCTCACCGGAACCGCTGGGCGATTGCTTGTAGGAGACGAGCGTGGGAATCTCACGTTGATCTCGGCCGACGGAGTCAAAGCCTGGAGGTTTAAGAACGGGGCGCAGATCTCATCGGTCATGGTGCATGATTCCGAATATCTGGCGGCTTCGCACGATAATTTTGTTTACAAACTTTCGAGAAGTGGCAACGTTAAATGGAAACGCCGGCTATCGGGCAGAGTTTTGAATAAGCCTGTTGTCCTGGGCGATATCGCTATCGTTTCTATAGTCGGTACCGGAACCGTCTACGCCTTGGACCTGAGAAACGGAAAAATATTGAATCGAATTGAAACCGGCGATGAGGTTTCCTTGCGCATCGCGGGTGCTTCCAAGGGCCAAGAGTTTATTGTGGCCGGCCCTCGCGCTCTTTCGAACTTCAGCAGTAAATGTCCTTCCAAATAAAAAGACGACGCGAGGCGTCGTCTTAGGGAAAAGTTAAAGTTGAAAAAATTAATGCGAGACCGAGTAGTCATGCATCATGGCATAGATCTCGTCCTTTATTTGTAGTTTCTTTTTCTTGAGAGTACTTTCTTCGACCTGCTCGTCGTCGTTGGGATATGTAAGGTGGGCCAATTCGCTCAACCGATTTTCATAACTTTGATGTTGGTGGACCAAATCGCGAAACGCTGAATTACTCTTTATCAACTCGTCTCTCACAACATCAGGGGATGACATGTCCATAGCGTTGTTGTTCCTCACTTTTCAAATTTGTGAACCCAGGTATTTTGTTCGAAATATGCCTATCGAGGTTCACGCACGATGTTAACTAACTCCGCCGCAATTTTCAAGCACCTTTTCAATTTTGGTCGCTCGACGCTAGTTAAAAGTTAAAGCCATCAGGTCCGCATCCTCGATTGGGTTCGAGTAAAAATTCGGACGAATGCCTTTCTTAATGAACCCGTGCGATTTGTAAAAATAGATGGCTTTCAGATTACTTGCTCTTACTTCAAGCCAGATCATCGACACCCGCCTTTGCAGGCAAATAGCACAGAATTCTTCGATTAGAGTCGACCCAACCCCTTGTCGCTGAAAGTCTGGGGCCGTTCCTATGTTGAGAAGCTCGGCCTCGCCCCCCTCCTGCGCTCGGCCCACAAGGAAGCCGACGATCGTTCCTCCTTCGCCGATGGATTTAAGCATTACCGATTGGCGATGCTTCTGCTCCGCCTCATACGCGCCGATCGTCCACGGACTGAGTTCACATGCTACCTCGATCGCTTTAATGTCCGGAATATCCCCGTGGCCGGCTTTGGAAATAATGCACTTTTTCACTTAGAAGCCAGGTGAGCGAACAGCGGCGTCTCGGTTGCGTAGATAGATCGGCTGCAGGTGCCCGTCGGATTCGCGTTGCCGCGATGCTAATCGGCCAACGAACTCGGCCAAGCCGATTCCGGCATCCAGCCAAGGCGTCGTAGCGGGTATCTGATGGCGGATGCGATCCAACAAATCCGTCTGAAGGAGTAGGTTTATGAGAGGAAGCCCTTTGAGCTGATCGATAAACGAGACGGACGACAATAGTTCGGAAGGCGTTTCCGCGCTGTGATCTCCCTCGGAGTCCACCGAAAATCTCTGCCAAGCCACATCCTTCTTTCCGACCGGAATCGCAACCAGAAAGGTACCGGTGAGTCCGGCCGCCGCCGCCATGGCTTCAAGGACGGACAATCCCACACATTCAATGCCGACCGCACTTGCAAGGCCTAGTGCGGTCGACATCCCTATCCGAATACCGGAGTAATTGCCGGGGCCCGTCGAAACGGCAATCAGGTCCAGATCTCGCAGCTTAAGAGCGGCGTCCTCCAAGGTTTGGGCAACTATCGAAATAAGCTCTTCGGCGCGTGAACAGTTAACCCCTTCCCGACGGATAACGAGACCCTGCTTGTCGCAAATCAGAGCTACACTGCCAGTCGCAACTGCAGATTCGATCGACAGGATATTCCTCGGCTGCTTTTCCGTCACTGAGATTTTTCCACCAACGTGGTGGATATGCGTTTGATACTGGGAATAAGGCGATTAAACATATCTCGAATCTGATATCCGACCCGCGTTCTGCTTCTGAAGTCCCCCTCGCAATTTATAGTGGCCTGAATCGGATTCGGCGGAATCCGCTTCATCACCTGGCGCAGCAAATTCACCGGACTGTTAAGTTGCACGTGAAGCGGGCGGAGCTCCAGGTTTCTAGCCCATTCCTTTTCGAGGTATCGGGTCAGCCAAGCCGGCAAATTTCTAGCCTCGTCCGCAAAAGGAAGGCCTTCCAGTTCCAGGCCTAAATATTTATGCGCAAGTCCAATCGATGTAATTATCCACTGCCGGCGAGTCTCACTAACGACATCCAAACACTTTGACCAGTCGAAATCGTTAGGTCGATTGCGGACCGCGTACACGATATCCCAAAGTCGTTCCCGCCTTTCGCCACCATCGGTTAGCCAATGAACGCATAAAACTCGGAGATGATCCTCGGTGCAAAGAATTCTGATGTTCTCACCATCCAATCGCACCACTTCAGAATTCGCAATCAATGTTTTCCAACTAAGCGTGTCTAAATGATGTAATTCGCGATGTAAATCGATTCCGGCAATATCAGGTCCCGCACTTATTAATTTCTTTGCTGCATCGTAATCTGCCTCTGAAACCGCCAAATCATTATCTCCAAAAAAACGCGGCATCGACGCTGGATAGTTCCTTGCCGCGGCCCATCCCTTTATTAAGATAGGTTCGATGCCGTGGGAGCGCAACCCCCGAAAAGCCGCGAGAATAAGGTCCTCGGCTATTCGCTTCCTGAGAAGGTAAAACCTGTACTCGTCGGTGATCACTTTTGGATGGCCCATGCGCGAAAAGGCAGCAGATCCCATGCCCTGCTGCCTTCAATCTTACATTGAGTGCTCTCAATTAGGGAGCGCACAAACCGGAACCGTTACAACGAGTCCTGCTCGGGCAGCCCGCGTTCGGCGTGTTGCCGCACGACGTCGGGCTGACACATGTGCAGGAAGCCGCCGCCAACGCACTCTGAGGAGCCACAAGCGAGGCGATAACGGGGATTGCTACCATAGATGCGAGACCGATCTTCTTGATGACTTCACGCCGCGAAGTTCCCGCAAAGCTCGAAGGGATCGACTTTTCAAGCAGATTATTCTC
>JBDTMK010000152.1:0-7395 GCA_039934315.1 Pyrinomonadaceae bacterium
TCAGCGCCAAATTGTGGACGTCCGCGATGCGGTCGTAGAAAGTCTGCGTCTTCGTCGTCGCTAGTTGCTCGCCTTTTGCCATCTCTTACGTTGCTCGATTCAGTTTGACCTAAAAAGTTTTGGAAACTAAAGTCTGCCGAACATTTACTTTTCGTTCAGTAACTTTATTACCATCGCACGCAATTCTTCGATCCGTGTCGGATTGGTCCCGCTTTCGATGTATCGGACAACGCCTTTCCGGTCGATCAGGACCGTGGTCGGCAGAGACGTCGCAGCGTAGAGATTCTGCGTAATCTGATCGTCAGCGACGGCGAAATCGTACCCCAGGGAATATTTCTCCTTGAAGCGTTTTAAGGATGCGATCTCACTCGGATGATCCGCCGGCATACCTTCGGCCCGGCCGTAATATCTCGTCATGCCGATTATCACGAGGCCATCACCGGTAAGATCCTGATGCCATTCGGAGAGCGACGGAAAGGCGTCGAAACACGGCCCGCACCAAGTCGCCCAAAAATCCAGGAGCACGACTTTGCCTTTCAGTGAGGCGAGCGTTTTCGGCGTCCCCGGAAACCACTGATCCATGCCGACGATCTCAGGCGCGGGTTCTGCGAGAAGCCTGTACTGCTTCTCCCTTCTTTTAAGCCGCTGGATCGCATCGTTCTCCGTTCCTTTAGAAGCAAAATCTTTTCCCGCCTTGATCAGCGAAGCGAGGTAGGTCTCCATACCGATCGCCTTCCGGTTTGTTTCGATCTGGTATGTGATCAGCTTATCCGCGGCGTAGTAAAAGAAAATCGGCGAACTGATGACCGAAGCCGTATTCCGCATGTCTTCTAGTGCGGCATCGGCCTCTTTCACATTACCCAGATCGCGCTTGGTTTCGAACAGCAGCATCCCCGCATCCAGAACAGCGTCGGCGGGGTTTACTTTTGACTTCGGATCCTTGACTAGCGCCTTCGAAGCTTCGTAGCTCTTGCTCGCGTGGGCGGCGGCCTTGACGTAATCTTTCGTCGCGATGTAAGCCTTCGCGAGCTCGCTGTTCATACGCCAGCGGTCGCTCATCTTGATCACGCCGCTTTCATAATCGTCAAGATACTTGAGAGCCTCGTCGAACTTTTTCTGCTTGGCAAAAACGTAAACAATTATCGAGCGCGCATTCTGCGTACGCTCCGGCTTTTGATCGGCAAATTCAAGATACTTTTTCAGAGCTTCGGTCGTGCCGTCGTAATTTTCCGCGATCCAGTGCAGAAGGCCGGTGTAGTAAATATCCTCAGCGGTGGCATTCGCACGCGCTGAGGCAGAGTTCGCATACTTAGCGGCGAGCTGGCGCTGCTCGCGCTCGGTTGCGAGCCGCAGACGCTCGCTGTAGGCGATCTTCTTTTGCTCGTATTCGGCGAACTTTAGCCTGTTGTAAGAGTTGGCCTCGTCGAACAGCTGCTTAATCGACAGGTCGGCCGCGACCGGCGCTGCGGTAGGTGCGACCATCGGATTAACCCTACCCGACTGAGCGAGTGCGGAGATAGAAAACGTAAAAATAAAAGCGGCCAAAATAAAACGCATATTCAAAAATTTACCGAACCCCGGCAGCCGATGAGAATCGGCCGCACCCATAGAGTTCTAGAAGTCTCGAGCTCACCCCGTCGACGATCCTATCGGAAATTACCTGGGCGGTTTTTGGTGCCAGCAGTATTCCGTTTCGATAATGTGCTGTCGCGACGAAAACGTTTTCGTGGCCGGGAAGATCTCCGATCAACGGCAGCCCATCCGCCGCAAAGGGTCGCAAACCCGCCCAACGCTCTGCAACCGCCAAACCCTTCAGCCGCGGAATGATCTCGGCGCCGGCGTCCATCAAAGATTTGATGCCTTCGGGCGTTGTCACGTTTTCAAAGCCGACATCTTCGACCGTCGCCCCGACCAAAACCCGGCCATCGGCACGCGGCACCACGTAGCCGCGCGGACTGTAGATCACCCGACGAATCTGACGCGAGTTTGTTTTTAAACTGATCATCTGACCGCGGATCGGCCGCACAATAAAGGGCAACGCGAGACCGCCAATTTTGATGAGCGACGTCCATGCGCCCGTTGCAATAACGATGACTTTAGCTCGCAGGTCTCCGATCGAACTTTTCGCTCCCACTATTCGCCCACCGTATGTCAGCAACTCTGAAACTTCGGCGTTCTCGATGATCTCGATCCCGTTTGTCTCGGCGAACTTTCTCAGTGCAGCGAACAGCTTACGATTCTCGACTTGCCAATCGTTTGGATAGAAAAGAGCTTCCGATATCATCGGGGATACTAATGGCTCAAGGTCCCGGACGTCGGCACCGGAAAGATGTTCGACCCGGACATTTCTGAGGCGCTGCCGTTCATGAACGGATCGCAGCTCGGCGGCTTCCGGTTCATCGAAGGCAAGACAAAGTGTTCCGCTGCGGTCGAGCTCGATGTCGATCCCTGTTTCGTCAAGAAGCGCCGCCGAGAAATCGGGGTAAAGCTCAAGAGACTCGATACCGAAGCGATGAAAATCCTCACTCGTGTCAGTTTCTATGTTGGGCGCAAGCATTCCCGCCGCCGCCCACGAAGCTTCCGCGCCGATCGGCCCGCGATCGACGATCGTGATCCGACCCGCGCCTTTTTTTTGCAGATCGCGAGCGATACTCAGGCCAATAACGCCCCCGCCGATTATCAAAACTTCCGAATTCATCAGAGGGTATAGGTTATACGGGCGGAAACCCGACTGCAAAGTGGAAGCGAATGGGCGACCAGCACGAGGCTCGCCCCTTGACCCAGGCCGACGCTTCGGCGCTCCGAGGTTTTTTCGCGTGTTTCGTGTATTTCGCAATTGAGATTTAAAAAAGAGAACTACGAAATACGCTAATCCCGCGAAAAAGGCGATTCCGCGACAGTAAAGGTTCCCTTTCTCCTCTCAGGTGACACTCGCGTTTCTACCGAAGACTCACGTAAGATAAATTGAAATTATGAAACACACGATCACACTTATTCCAGGCGACGGCATCGGTCCTGAGATCATCGCGGCCACCGTTCGCATTATCGAAGCGACGGGCGTCGATGTTGCATGGGAAACGCACATCATGGGTGCCCAGGCGCTGGAAAAGTACGGCGAGACTTTGCCCGAAGATACGATCGAATCTATCAAGCGAAACCGGGTCGCGTTGAAAGGGCCACAGATGACGCCGGTCGGAAAGGGATTCACGTCGGTGAACGTCGGGCTCCGCAAAGCCCTTGATCTGTATGCGAACGTTCGGCCCGTCAGAGCATTGCCGAATATTCCGTGCCGTAATCCAGAGCTGGACCTTGTGATCGTCCGAGAAAATACCGAAGACCTCTACTCAGGCCTCGAGCACGTCGTGGTGCCTGGAGTCGTCGAGAGTATAAAGATCATCACCGAAAAGGCGTCGACACGAATCGCTCGCTACGCGTTCGAATATGCAAGGGCGAACGGGCGCAAGAAAGTCACCGCCGTCCACAAGGCGAATATCATGAAACTCTCCGACGGATTGTTTCTCGAATGTTTCTACAACGTCGCGAAGGAATATACCGAGCTCGAAGCGGACGACAAGATCGTCGACAATTGCTGCATGCAGCTAGTTATGCGTCCTGAACAGTTCGATGTTCTCGTGCTTGAAAATCTTTATGGAGACATCGTGTCCGATCTCTGCGCCGGTTTGATCGGAGGTCTCGGTCTAGCACCGGGTGCAAACATCGGCGAGCAAGGTGCGGTCTTCGAAGCGGTCCACGGATCGGCACCGGATATCGCCGGCCAGGGAATTGCAAATCCTACGGCGTTACTGATGTCCGGAATATTGATGCTGCGACATCTCGGCGAGAAAGATGCCGCGGTGCGAATCGAGAAGGCCCTCCTGGAGGTTTTTGCGGAAGGGAAATCACTGACGAAAGATCTCGGCGGTACAGCGAAGACGAACGAATTCGCTCGAGCGATCGTCGATAAAATGACGTCGTCGAGCGTGGCGGCGTAAAAGTTCAGGCTCAGAGTTCGAGCAGGACTCTGAACCGTGAACTAAAACGAACTGCACGGAAACGAATACTCATACCCCATTTCTGCGGAAAGCATTTAAGTGCAACGTGCGCACAAAGGTGCGACTCAAATAAGTCGCGTCGGTTACTACCGACTGACAGGGAGGCTTCGATGAAGGGATTGATCTTAAGTTTGATGATTATGCTAGCCGTAGGCGTGATGCCCGCAACTGCCGCAAAAAGGGCCGAGACGATGCGCGTTCAGATCAATAAGGAAAAGCGTGTCGCGAAGGGCAAAGTGTCCATTCACTTTACCGAGCTCATCGAGGACTCCCGGTGCCCGACCGATACCAACTGCGTCTGGGCCGGTAACGCGAAGATCAAGATTCGCGTCACCGGATACGGCCGATCGCAGGATCTGACGATGGATACGAATGGCCCGCACCAGGGTGCTAATGCCGAAGGCTATTCAATCAAGCTTGTCAGCCTCACGCCCGCGCCGCGATCGAATATTCGAATCAACCGCAACGGGTATGTTGCGACCTTTGAAGTGTCGAAACTTACCCGCTAAACTCACCGTCTATCTTTAAGGAACGAATGTCGAGGGGACGGCAGCGTCCCCGCTTATTCCGAATGCGACGATCGCCAAGCCACCCGAACTTCGGAGCAGGTACCATGTACCGTTTCTGAATATCGAGACGTCAGCCCGGCCATCGCCATCGTAATCGGCGGGTGTCGGCACATCTCCATTTTGTCCAAATGTCTCGTACCGAGGCTGGCCATTCGAACTCTGCCGGATATGCCACAAACCGTCACGAAACACTCCTAGATCGGTGCGACCATCACCGTCATAGTCGGCGGGAACGAACTTGTCGGTAGCCACGCCCCAGCTTTCGTAGCGGGCCGAAGATGTAGACGAGTTGAGGATGTACCACGTCGCATTCGATCCGCGAAACACCGCCGCGTCGAGTTTTCCGTCACCGTCGAAGTCGCCTCGCAGCGGCTGATCACCGGTTGTTCCCCACGGCATATAAGTTATGTTCCCCATCGGGTTGTTCATCGAGCCTCGATAGTAGAACGTGCTCTGAGCACCCGGGCGATAAACCGAAATGTCGGCTTTGCCGTCACCATCCCAATCACCTGAAGTCACGCGGTCACCCGAGAGACCGAAGTTCTCGACTCGCGCACTATTGTCCGAGCTGTTGAGGATGTAGAAGTTCTGGTCGGACTCACGCCAGACCGCGATGTCGGTCTTGCCATCGCCATCGTAGTCGGCCGGAGCGAGTTTGTCGGTAGCAAATCCCCACTGTACCGCCATGAAGCCGGCGGTTGATCGGTTAACGTACCAGGTGGATCCGCTCGGTCTAAAAACAGAGACATCACTCCGGCCATCGCCGTCGAAATCAAACTCAGTTCGCGCCGACTGCGCCGCGAGCCGAACGGCGTTCAAAGCGTCAGCCTTTCCATAACCCCAATTCGGGTTAGGTACGATTCCCGTGAACGAGTCGCTGCGTGCGCTGTTTCGAAGCATCGCTTTTATTTGTGTGGCATCAAGACGTGGGTTTTTTTGCAGCATCAGAGCAATGATCCCGGTGACTTGCGGTGCCGCGGCGCTGACCGCACCAGCCACTCCGTAAAGTCCGTTGCCGCCCTGAACTAGATTGCCTCGAAACGTTCCCCAATAAGACGTCGGATTGTAGGTGGTAATTACTCGATCGCCCGGGGCGCTTAGGTCCACACCGAGGCGGCCGTCAAATGACATCCCGACACTACTGCCGAACCATAGCTGGCCCGGTGTCCCCTGGCCGGTAAAGGTTCGCGGGATCCCGTCAATGTCCGTCCAGCTAGTGCGATGGACGTAACTGTTTGGAGCGACATTATTGACCGCGGTTGCCTGATCGATCAGGCTCCCCGGGACGACAAAGTTGAGAAAGCGGTTCAGCGGCGATCCGATCCTCGATGGATTCATTGTCGCGTCGAATCTCCCGTTGCTAACCGTCGCCCCGTCGAGCTGCAGAGTGTACGTGCCGGCAGGCCCAAGCAAATCGATAAAGATCTCGCGTTTCTGATTTGTCGAACCGTAGAACACCGTACCAACACCGCGATGGTAATAGTTGAAAGTCGCGTTCTGAACAAAGTTCGAGTTGGCGTTGCCGGGCGCGGCGTACGGCCCGAAGTTGCCTGACGGCGTCTGCATCGAGACGGTGAAACGGTCGGTCCCGGGATACCAAAGGTCGATGCGCAGCGCACCCGTCGAGACTTTTTCGATCTGTATCGACGCGGTTCCACCCTGCGTCAGAACGCCGCCTGCGTGATTGTCTCGCCCACCTTCGTCACCTGTGCCCGTAACAAATACGAGTCCGGGTTTTCCCGGGCCGACTGTCGAGTCGATCTTACGGCTCAGCGCGCTTGTGCCATCCGTCGGGCCGTTGAGAGTGCCGAAGTTTGCAAGCATTACCGCCGGCATTCCGAGCTCCGCCGACTTATCGCGTACGAAATCGAGAGCCGTCGGGAACAAGGCCTCGTTGTAGAAGGCTGCCTCGGCCGGTTGATCGTCATGGGCGGGAGCACCCTCGGTCGTAAACTTTACCGCGATGATCGAGGCTTCCGGTGCGACACCGCGATAGCGACGATCGGGAAGGTTCCGTCCGTTTCCGGCCGCCAACCCCGTGGTACTTGTGCCGTGTCCAACAGCGTCGCGAGTCGCGAGAGCCGGTCCGCCGCTGAGTGCGGCATTGATCTGAGCTTCGGTATAGATCGTCCCCGCACCATACGTATTACCTGGGGCATTCGCTCCCGAATTGTCCGTAAGGTCAAAAATATATTTGATCCTCGTCGTGCCGTTGTCGTTTCTGAAATCGTTGTTCCGCCAGTCGATCCCGCGGTCAATGATCGCGACGATCACATCCCGTCCGGTCACGCCATAGGTCGAAACGGCAAGGTCGGTCCGCGTTTCGACCCGGGCCATATCCATCGAACGGACCGGTAATACTGTCGAGCAGATCAATGCAAGAAAAAGGATGCGAGCAATAGTGTTTTTATTAGTGGTCATGAAGTCAGCCTCTTTGAGTTTTAGGTCGTATCAATATTGGATCTATGGAATATATGCTGCGGGCACAGCCAAATCGCCGGCGCGGCCGAAGTTCGCGATCGAAGTCGTACCGGTGGAGGATCCCAGCACGTACCAAACGCCGCTTCGGAAGACCGCGACATCGGTAAAGCCGTCGCCGTCATAATCAGCTGGCACAAGCTGATCTCCTGCAACTCCGAATGCACGGTAGACGGGCTGGCCGTTCGAACTCTGCAGGATGTACCAGATGGCATTCGATGAGCGAAACACGCAAAGGTCCGTCTTCGAGTCTCCGTCGAAGTCTCCCTCGACACGAGTGTCGGAGGGGAGTCCCC
>JBDTMK010000153.1:0-7392 GCA_039934315.1 Pyrinomonadaceae bacterium
TTTCTCCATTTATCGTGCAGCGTCGTTATTTCATTCCTGCCTGCGGAAGCTTGATCTCACGACCAGCCCCGAGAACCGAATTCGGAAGAAGCCCGTTATACTTTGCAACTTCGACCGGATCGACATTATGACGTGTCGCAAGTTTCGCGACCGTGTCACCTGCCTGAGCTTTAACTATCTGAGCCGACCTAGCCATCGCGCTTCCCTGATTCGCAGGACGCGAATAAGCGATGGTGTTGATCCTGTTTCCACTAACCGGAACAAAAACTTTTCCTTTCGGCTCTTTCATTCCCGGGTTCGCCGCCATCAAATCTCCAACAGTGACACCCGTTCGATTCGAAACCGTCTGCCACGTTTCACCCGTGACCGAGTTTGCAAGATTTGTGTTGTTGATCTTGGAAGCCGGAATCCTCTTAAAGACAGCAACCACATCGTTCGCCTTGCCGGCCGGTACATTGATGATGTACGGCTCGGGCGGCGTCGTGTTAGTGCGAAGATGCGGATTCAGATATCGAATGTATTGAACACTGGTGTCCGAAGCCTGTGCGAGCAGACTCAAATTTGTCGAAGCCGGAACTCGAATTCGATCATAGCGAAGCGCCGGAGCCGGACGGACATGGCCGAACCCATACTCGGTCGGATTGTTCGCGATCAGGATCGTCGCCAAAATATTCGGAACGTAGTTTCTGGTTTCCTGCGGCAGATAAGGATAGGCCGCCCAGAAGTTTGTGACTCCCGCACGACGGATCGCACGATCGACGTTGCCTTCACCGCAGTTGTACGCGGCCATACCAAGTTCCCAGTTCCCGTAACGGTTGAATAAGAACTTCAGATATCGCGCAGATGCTCTTGTCGCCTCGTCAAAACTGTTTCGTTCGTCTACCTGTGCCGTTCGGCGAAGACCGAAACGAGCACCGGTGCCCGGAATGAACTGCCAGAGGCCCGAAGCTGCCGCCCACGAGAGAGCTGTCGGCTTCCAGGTACTTTCAACCTGGCCAAGCCAGGCGACGTTCTCCGGAATTCCCTCTTCACGAAAGATCCGGCGGGCCATCGACATGAACATACCCGAGCGGTACAAACCGACTTCCATCGTTCCGCGTCCACGGCCGCGATAGTAGTTGATGTACTGCTGGATCATCGGATGGACCTGGAAGGAGAATCCAAGCGACTTATTAGCAACGGCGTATTGAATGTACTGGTATTGCGCCTGAGCGATCGGGTTGTTTTCTACCTCCTGCTCATCGGTCGTCAGCTCGAGCTTGGAAAGCTCGTCAAGCGGTGACGCCTCAAAAAGCTGAGAGTTAAAACCAACTGCAGATTCAACCGACGAGGCACCTGACTTTCCACCCGCTGCCGCGAGAATTGCCGCATCTTTAGCGCTCTTTGTCGCGGGTTTCACAATCGCGACAACCGCGTCCGCAAGTTTGAAATCCTCGTCATTCCAACGCCAGTTGCAAGACGCCGAAAGCATCCTCAACTGAGGCGGCTTCGCATCAGCCGGAAACTCCATCAGATAGATCGTCTCGATCAACTGTGAATAACACGACTGGAGCTTCTGGTCCTTTTGGATATTTAGAGTGGAATAAAGAAAAACTTCGACCGATTTATCGAACTTTGCGCCGGATTCGGAACGCTGATTTGCTTTCAGAGCGGTCAGGCCGTCACGAAAATGACGTCCTGAATCTTCAAGAACCTTATTTACTTGGGCCTGTGCTTTTTCCACTTCCGGCGTTTGGCCAAAAGCGAACGAAGCGAGCGCTAAAATTATAAGTGCAGATGTACTAAAACCCTTGTATATGGCAGTTTTCATTAAGCTTCGTCTATACTCCTTACGGTATAACTTCCAGGGTTTGGGCGAATTACAAAAGACCTGAAAATACGTTGGCGTCACATTATCAAACGCCGGTTATCGAGAAAAGTTCCTGTGTATAGCAGTTCGGTGAAAGAAAATACCATCCCCAACCTAACACACAAGGCAATGCAGGTCAACGTTTTGCGGCTTTTGCCGCGGGTTTCGCAGCCAGCAGAGCCTCTTCAAAAACCTCTAAAACGTGCTCTACAAAAACAAACTTCAAATCGTCCCGAACTTCCTGCGGTAGGTCTTCCAAATCACGCCGGTTAGGCTCCGGAAGAATCACCGTTTTGATCTTAGCCCGGCGGGCCGCGAGCAACTTTTCTTTGACTCCGCCGACGGGTAACACGTTGCCCCTTAAAGTGATCTCGCCGGTCATCGCGACGTCCTTGCGAACGGCTCGCTGGGCAAGTACAGATACGAGAGCTGTTGCCATCGTAATCCCGGCGGATGGTCCGTCTTTCGGAATCGCTCCCTCCGGCAAATGAACATGAATGTCGAAGTTTTCGAGCACCGTTTCGTCGATGCCTAGTTCCTTTGAACGGGCCTTAGCGAAAGAGAATGCTGCCTGGGCCGATTCGATCATCACGTCGCCCAACTGTCCCGTCAGCATCAGCTTTCCCTTCCCTTTCGTCTTTAGCGCCTCGATGAATAGAATGTCACCGCCCACCGCTGTCCATGCAAGTCCGGTGACGGTTCCGATCACATCCTTTTTAAGTGCGCTTTCGTTAAAGATCTTTGGCTGACGCAAGAAGTCTTTTAAATTATCGACTGTCACCCGGACTGCTTTGAATTTATCCTCAGTCTCGGCCTTCTGCCGCGCTATCTTGCGACACACCTTGCCGATCTCGCGCTCGAGCTGCCGCAGGCCTGCCTCGCGGGTGTATTCGCTAACGATCTTTCCAAGAGCCCGCCGGTCAAAACGGACGTCTTCTTTTTCAAGGCCGTTTTCCTCGATCTGCTTCGGAACAAGGTGTCGACGAGCGATCTCGTGTTTCTCTTCTTCGGTATATCCCGAAAGCGAGATGATCTCCATGCGGTCCCGAAGCGCGGGCTGAATTGTATCCAGCACATTCGCCGTCGTCATGAACATCACGTTTGAGAGGTCGAACGTCACACCCAAATAATTATCTCGAAAGCTCGAATTCTGCTCCGGGTCTAAAACCTCCAGCAGAGCACTAGATGGATCTCCCCGAAAGTCGGCACCGACCTTGTCGATCTCGTCGAGCATGATCAGCGGATTGTTGGTGGCCGCCTGCTGGATTGCCTGAATTATTCGGCCCGGCATCGCACCGACATAAGTTCGGCGATGCCCGCGAATTTCGGCTTCGTCATGCAAGCCGCCGAGAGAGAGACGGACGAATTTTCGGTTCAACGCACGGGCGACCGAGCGGCCGAGCGAAGTTTTACCAACGCCGGGAGGCCCCACCAGGCAGAGGATCGATCCCTTAGGCTTCTCCATCAGCTTTCTGACCGCTAGAGCTTCGATGATCCGTTCTTTGACACGTTCGAGGCCATAGTGGTCCTCATCGAGGATCCGCTCCGCCTTCTTGAGATTCAGATTGTCCTTGGACTGTTTCGACCACGGCAGGTCGGTCATTATGTCGAGCCAGTTTCGCAGGGTCGCCGTTTCAGCCGTGTCAGGATGCATGCGCTCGAGCTTCTTTAGCTGACGCAAAGTTTCTTCCTCGGCATTCTCCGGCATTTTGATCTTGAGGATCTTGTTGCGGTAGGCCTCGACTTCTTCGAAAAGCTCGTTGCCCTCGCCCAATTCACCTTGAATTGCTTTCAGCTGCTGCCGCAGGAAATATTCCCGCTGCGAGCGGTCGATGTCGGCGCGTGCCTGAGTGTTGATCTCCTGCTGGACGGTGAGGACGTCGATCTCCTTGCTTAGCAGATCGTTTACACGCCGCAGACGCTGGACAGGCTCAAAAATATTCAGGACGCTCTGGGCATCTTCGACTTTCAATTCGAGGTTCGATGCCGAGAGGTCAGCCAGTCTTCCCGCGTCGTCAAGATTAGCGATGATCGCCAGAACCTCGGGCGAAATGTTTTTTCCAAGTGATGCTGCACGCTCCATTGAACCGCGGACATTTCTTACGAGAGCTTCGACCTCTAGCGAATTTTCCGGAGCAAGCGGCTCAGAAACAGGAGTGATCTTTACTTTGACGTAATCGCCTTTTGCGTTTACGGAGTCAACGCGCGTTCGTGACAATCCCTGAATAAGGATCCGGATCCTGCCGTCAGGCAGCTTCAGCATTCGCATGATGATCGCCACGGTTCCGACTTCGTAGAGATCTTCCTGCTCGGGATCTTCCTTGTTTACATCCTTCTGCGAGACAAGGACGATCATCCTGTTTTCTTTCAACGCTTCTTCGACGGCTTTGATGGATTTATCGCGTGAGACAAATAGCGGAACGATCATGAAGGGATAGATCACGATATCGCGCAAAGGCAGGGCCGGCAGCTCGGGCGGGATCTGCATCATCGGCTCGATCGCTTCTGACTCGCCAAGAGCTACTGGGAATTCTTCAATGTCGACCATAAGAATTTATGTTAAGCGTAATGGCCGATGGGAGCAAGGATGTGTTCGAATCGGTATTAGCCGGAGGCGGAGGAGACAAGGCGGTCGAGAAATTCTCGCTGCTTGATCGTAAGGTCGGCGAATTCAACTCCGAAGCCAAAGCCATCGAGGATATAAGCGACCTTCCCGCCGACTTGCATACTCTCGCCGTACGAGGCTGAGATCAGTAAGCTGATTTTTTCACCCACCGCCGCTTGGGCGATGGTATCGATATAACACCCGCCGGCGCTAATATCACTGATCCGCGCAGTCCGTTTCCCTGACGCAAACTCGAGTTCCACTTCCCGCAAATATGAATGGCGATCTTCTTTTCGTGGCATATCTTTATGAGGAAAAACGGAGCCGAATGAGTATAACTTTACTCCCCTGCGAATTGCCGTGTTTTGTCTTGATCGCGCGATGGGGCGATCGGCTCTAAATGCTTTTCTTAGTTTTCTTGCTTTTCTTTAGCGGGGTGCGGGCCCGGACAAGATCCTTCAGCTCGGTCATGAACGCGGAAACGTCCTCGAACTCAAGGTAAACGGAAGCAAAGCGAACGTAAGCAACTTTGTCGAGCGACTTCAGCCGACGCATTATTATTTTACCGATCTCGCTCGTCGATAATTCTCTATCGCTCGAGTCCTGCAATTCCTTTTCAATCTCATCCACGATCGTCTCGAGCTGGGTCATCGAGATCGGACGCTTTTCGCACGCGCGCATCAAGCCCGCGAGGACTTTATTGCGATCAAAGCTCTCACGCTTCCCGTCCTTTTTCACCACCATGTACGGGATCTGATCTATGCGCTCGTACGACGTGAAGCGGCGGCCGCATTCGAGACATTCGCGCCGGCGTCTGATCGCGTCGCCATCTTTCGCCTCGCGTGAATCTACTACCTTGTCTTCGATATGTCCGCAGAATGGGCAGCGCATAGATAGTTGTCGGTGGTCAGTGGACAGCCCTGAAAATTACCTCAATATCGTCAAGAGTTATTAACTGACGACTGACTGCTTGCCACTATTATTGGGAGAATCGGATTCGATTTCGTCGACTGCGTGTTCGCTCGAGAGCAGGCTGCGAAATCGCTCAATACTTATATCGCCGTGTAGAAAATAATACAAACCAAAAATGATTGCGGGCGCAAAATAAACGAGGTGCATGGCGATCGAGACCGCTGCCGCATCGTCGGGACGTATGTCCTTTCGCAGGAACATAAGGCTTGCCGCAGTGGCGCTGTGAAATGCACCGGCGGCACCCCCGGGTGTCGGGACGACCGAGCTTACCGCGGCGATACCCATGATGACTATCGAGTCGCTGAACGTAAACGGCAGGTCAAATGCGAGTAGCACAAGCCAGGTTGGCACCGCGATCGCGAGCCATAGCATAAAAGACCAGAAGGAAACGAGGAGCATCTCCCGCCAATCTTTCAGTATCTCCAACGCCCCCGAAAGTTTTTCGAGGATGCTAAGAAATATGCTCCTAACACGTTTTGGTATATAACTTTTGTCCGTGACACGTGCGACCCATGCAATAACTCGCGGGGAAATCCGTTGGTAAACGACCAACGCGGCAAAGCCCAGGACCACGGCTCCGAGGAGCGCGTAACCAATTGTCGCCACGTATTCAAACTCAGTCTCGCGCCCGACCGGCGGCTCGAACCACAGCAAGTTGATCGCAAAAAAACATGCGAGAGCAGCAAGATCGAAGATGCGTTCGAGGCCTAGCGTTACCAATGCAGCGGAGGGCCGCACTCGGGGATCGCGCATCGGAAGCCACATCGGCCTTACGATCTCGCCGGCACGTCCAACAATTAATATCGCGGCGAAACCGACAGTGGTCGTGGCGAAGAGCTCCTTTAAACTTGACTGGGTAATGGGCTCGAGAAGGACTCTCCAACGGATAGCACGGAGCAGATAACCGAAAGATATGATCGCCGCGGCGTAGCCAAGATACCAGGGATTGGCCTGCCGAAGGCTGAGGCTGACTTCCTGCCAGTTCAGCTTGCGCGCGAAAAACCAGACCATGAGTCCAGCGAACAGGAAAAGAAGGATGAACTTAAAATATTTTCCCAAGACGGTACACTTCCGGCGGCCGAGATAAAGAGAAAACGATACCGCATCAAAGGGTGAAACGCGAGCGTGACCGGTAACGACCGAGTCAGACGTTCTCCGTCTATATTGTCGGAACTTTCACGGATTTGCTATCGTAAGCTAGCTTTGACAAGGTGGGTTGTAACAGCATTTCTCGCGGAGAGACGGTCATTTGGAAGCTTTAAAGGCTGCGGTAGAAACGAACGGTGTAGAACTCGTGCGAAGGGCGCGGGCCAGCGATGGCGTGGCATGGGAAGAGATCGTTCAAGCGTTCTCGCGGCGAATCTTCAATCTCGCATACCGGTTCACGTCGAACCCTGACGCCGCCGAAGACCTCACGCAGGAAGTCTTCATTCGCATCTACCGGACGCTGGATCAATACGACGCCAAACAGGGCGATCTCGCGAACTGGCTGATGCGGCTGGCAAGGAACTTGATAATCGATGACTATCGCCACCGCCAGCGGAATCCGCAGAACACGATGGCGGATACGGTCGACGATCACCAGTATCATCTGCGTGCTGTCGGAACATCGGCTCATAAAGAAATGGAGCGCCGCGAACTCGCGGCACAAGTGCAGGAAGGAATTGACAAGCTGCCGGCGGATCTGAAGACGTGCGTGATACTCCGCGATATCGAAGAAATGACGTATCAGGAAATAGTCGATGTTCTCCAGATCCCGGAGGGAACTGTTAAATCGAGAATCAACCGCGGCCGCATCGAGTTGGCGAAGATCCTGAGACGCATGCGAGTGGTGACTATATAAAGATATTCGAATGCAAATGACGCGAGGTAAAAGCGTCGTCCGCACAAGGGATCAGAGGTTATGACGTATGAGAAGCAAAATTTAATAAACTGCTCGCAGTTTGAAGAGTCGCTGACGGATTAT
>JBDTMK010000154.1:0-7391 GCA_039934315.1 Pyrinomonadaceae bacterium
TGATCGTGCTTCCCGCAATGGTCGCAAACGATCTCGAAGCGTTTTGGCGCGCCGTCGCCTTCACCCGCTTTTTTGGATCTGCACTTCGCGCAGCGCTGCGGGGGCATCATGTTTCGCTGGTAAAAGATGTCCTGTTCCTTTTCGGTGAAAAGGAAGGTTTCTTTACACTGAACGCACGTGGTTTCGACGTCCGGCATATCCAATCTCCTTGTTATTCGTTCAAAAGGGTGACGCGGCAATTCTAGCACAGGCAAACGAAATTACTGCAACTATTCGGACCCCGCCAACACCGCCACGTGGTTCCGCACTGTACGACCGAGAGTTTCGAGATTGTAACCGCCCTCGAGGCACGAAACCACTCGTCCTTCACAGACCTCGTCGGCCCATTCCATAACGGTCTTGGTCATCGATCCAAAATCCGTATCTTCGAGCTGAAGCTGCCCTAGAGGATCCGTCAGATGGGCGTCGAACCCGGCTGAGATGAATATCAGATCCGGCTTGACGGAAGAGGAGATCTCTTCGAGTGCGGATTCGAAAACTCGATTCTGTTCGCTGGCCGGCGTGAAGGCTTTCAATGGAATATTCAGAGTGGCTCCGAGTCCTCGGCCTTGTCCCGTTTCGCCGCGCGACCCCGTTCCCGGATACCACGGATACTGATGCATCGAGAAAAAATACACACTTGGATCCGAATAGAAAATCCCTTGCGTGCCGTTGCCGTGATGGACGTCCCAATCGATGATCGTAACGCGGTCGATCTCTTTGTATTTATTTTGCGCGTAACGCGCGGCGACGGCCACGTTGTTAAAAATACAGAATCCCATCGCGTGTTCGGCAGTAGCGTGATGCCCGGGCGGACGCACCGCAACAAATGCATTTTTTGCGTCGCCTTGCATAACGGCATCAACCGCCGTGACCGCTCCGCCCGCTGCAAACAGCGCTGCATCGAACGACTGCATAGAGATAACCGTGTCCGCGTCGAGCTGGTGAACGCCGTTGGCAAACGCTCCTTCAACACGTTTGAAATGTTCTTTGGTATGCGTCGACTGAACAATTCCCTGCTGCGCTTTTTCGGGCTTTATTTCGGTGAGAGAGCTCCACAGAGCTTCGTCGTTTTGCAGTGCGTCGATGACGACACGGTAACGCTCCGGCGTCTCGGGATGGCCCGGACCGGTGTTGTGCCTTTCGTAGATCGGATGATGAACAATCGCCGTCGCCATACGGTGAGGCTACCATACAGACTCGAATTTCGGGTGTTGTGGCTAAGGCGTTATAATCTCAGCTCTGTCATTTCTCTATGTCAACGAAAACTCGGATCAAGGCCATCGACTCTCATACGGGCGGAGAGCCAACGCGTGTCGTTATTTCGGGATTCCTCGATCTCGGCAGCGGAACAATGGCTCAACGGCTTGAACGCTTCCGACGCGACCACGATGAGTTGCGCTCGGCGATCGTTCGCGAACCACGCGGTCACGATGCGGTAGTGGGTGCGCTATTGTGCGAGCCAGTCAGTGAACAAGCTGCGGCCGGTGTTATCTTTTTTAACAGCGTTGGCTATCTCGGCATGTGCGGACACGGAACGATCGGACTTGTTCGGACGCTCGAACATATGGGAAGGATCACGCCCGGCAAGCACATCATAGAGACCCCGGTCGGCGCGGTCGAAGCCGAATTGGAGCCGGCAGGATATGTATCGATCTCCAATGTGCCCAGCTATCGATTTGCAAAGGACGTCATCGTTGAAGTCGGCGGGGTCGGAACCGTAAAAGGCGACATAGCGTGGGGCGGCAACTGGTTCTTTCTGATAAGCGAACACTCATTAAAACTGGAACTACAAAATCTCGCACAATTGACGGACTACGCGGCAAGTGTGCGAAGTGCGTTGGCAGCGAATAACGTCACAGGAAAAGACGGCGCCGAGATAGATCACGTCGAACTTTTTTCATCGACGCGAGAAGCGGACAGCCGTAATTTCGTACTGTGTCCCGGGACCGAATACGACCGATCGCCATGCGGCACCGGTACAAGTGCGAAGCTTGCGTGTCTGTATGCCGACGGCAAACTCACCGGTGAGCAGGTGTGGCGTCAGGAAAGCATCACCGGAACTATTTTTGAAGGCCGGGTTCGAGTCGATGGCGAGAAGATAATTCCGGTAATCCGCGGCTCTGCATACATCACGGCCGAACTCGACCTAATTCTGGATACACAGGATCCTCTCCGCTTCGGTATCGGTAAATGAATTACGACGTCGCGATCATAGGCGCCGGTATTGTGGGTGCCGCGTGCGCGGCAAGCCTTTCTGCAGTCGGCCTTCACGTTATGGTGCTCGATTCGAGCCATGTCGCAAGCGGCGCGACCGCAGAGGGGATGGGCCACATCGTCCTGATGGACGACAGTGAAGCGCAACTCGCGCTGACCGGGTACTCGCGAAAGTTGTGGAACGAATTTTCTAAGGAACTTCCAGCCGATGCGGAGTACGACCATTGCGGTACGATCTGGGTTGCAGCCGACGATGAGGAGATGGCGGAAGTCCGGCGAAAGGGATCCGTTTATTCGGCGCGGGGAGCCGACGCGGAAATACTCGACACGAGGGCGTTGCGAGAACTCGAACCCAATCTGCGTGAAGACTTGGCCGGAGGACTCCTCGTCCCGGATGACAGTGTCGTGTATCAGCTATGCGCCACTAAGTTCCTTTTGGAACGCTCGGTCAGACACGGAGCCGAGATCCGAACGGGTGCGAAAGTAGTCAAGATCTCAGATGGCGGAGTCTCTCTCGGTGACGGGGAATTCATCGCCGCCGGCATGATCATCAATGCCGCAGGAACTGCCGCCGCTGAACTCAGCCCTCAATTGAAGATCGTCAAGCGAAAGGGTCACCTCGCGATAACCGAGCGTTATCCTAATTTCGTCCGTCATCAGTTGATCGAGCTCGGTTATTTGAAGTCCGCACACGGGAGTGACGAGGATTCTGTCGCCTTCAACATTCAACCGCGAAACACGGGACAGATTCTTCTCGGCTCTTCACGACAGTTCGGCACCGAGAGCAGAGAGATAGATTTCGACATCGTGAATCGAATGACGAACAAGGCGTTCGAATATATGCCGAAGCTGCGAACGCTCTCAACGGTCCGCGTGTGGACCGGGTTCCGTCCCGCTACGCCGGACAATCTTCCCTATATCGGCAGGATCGAGGGCTTTGAAAATGTTTATGCTGCATGCGGTCACGAAGGGCTCGGCATCACGACGTCGCTTGGGACGGCGGACCTGTTGACGTCTCTGATCCTGGGCAAAAAACCGGCGATCCCCATCGAACCTTATTCGGCGGGGCGGACAATAAGAGAACATTGATCACACTCACCATCAACAACGCATCAATCACCATCGACGAAGGTACGACCGTCGCCGCTGCGATATCGAATTCCGGAGTAAGCGCATTTCGAACTTCGGTCGCCGGCGAATCGCGCGGACCTGTCTGCGGCATGGGAATTTGTTTTGAGTGCCGGGTGACTATCGACGGCGTACGACATCAACGCAGCTGCTGCGTTATCGCCACGGACGGAATGGAGATTGTGACGAGTGACTAAATTGACGACTGAAGTTCTGATCGTCGGCGGCGGACCCGCTGGACTAGCCGCTGCAGCCGCCGCGTCCACGAACGGGTCGCGGAGTGTCACGATTGTAGATGACAACCCGCGGCTTGGCGGCCAGATATGGCGGGCCGAACTTGGACAGATAAAATCAGCCGACGCGCGCGAGATCATCGCAGCTCTCAATCAGCAGAAAATCGAGATAGTTAATAACGCCGCGATATTCGCGTCGGACGGTAATTCACTGCTTGCCGAGACGCCTTCTGGAAAGGTCCGGATCGAGTACAAGAAACTTATTCTCGCAACTGGAGCCCGCGAACGCTTTCTTCCGTTTCCCGGATGGACGCTTCCAAATGTTTTCGGCGCCGCGGGTCTCCAGGCTTTGGTGAAGGGCGGATTGAATGTTGCGAACAAACGAGTCGTCGTCGCAGGAACCGGGCCCCTTCTGCTCGTCGTTGCCGAATATCTCGCGAAGAAAGGGGCGGTTGTAGTTACGATCTGCGAACAGACATCAAATAGAAAGCTCGACCGATTTGCACTCGGACTCTGGCGCTCTCCGTCGAAAATAGTCCAGGGTCTCTCTCTTCGTGGCAGGCTTCGCTCAATTCCCTATCGAAGGAATTCGTGGGTCACAGCCGCGCACGGCGGATCCGAATTGCAAAGCGTTACGATCAGACGATTGGAAAGATCGGAAGACGTCGAATGCGATTTGCTGGCGTGTGGATTTCACCTCGTACCGAACATAGAGCTTGCTCAGCTTCTCGGCTGTCAAATTATTGACGGTTACGTCGCTGTCGACGAGTATCAGCAAACTTCTAGAGCCGGCGTCCACTGTGCAGGCGAGCCTACGGGCATCGGAGGTGTCGACGCGGCAATTGTGGAGGGAAAGATCGCCGGTTTCGCCTCCGCCGATCAATTTGATAAAGCCACTTCCCTGCTTCAGCAACGGAAAGGGACGATGGCATTCACAAAGGCGCTTGATCGAGCGTTCGAGCTACGCGACGAGTTGAAGACCCTGGCCGCGAATTCGACCATCGTCTGCCGCTGCGAAGATGTACAATACGGAAAACTAGCCGAGTACAAAGATTTTCGAACGGCCAAACTTCAGACCCGCTGCGGGATGGGATCGTGTCAGGGACGTATTTGCGGCGCGGCGGTAGAATTCTTATTCGGTTGGAGCAATCGGTCGGTCCGGCCACCAATATTTCCCGTGAAAATGGAGAACCTATGATGATAAATTGGGCGGGTGTTATGCCCGCGATCACAACATGCTTCGACGAGAACCTGGAGATCGATCACGAGTTCACCGCCCGCCATGTGAAGTGGCTAGTCGAAAACGGATGCACCGGGATCGTGACGAATGGAAGTCTTGGCGAAGGCGGTGCACTATCGCTCGAGGAGAAGATCGCACTTTGGAAGACGTGTGTTTCCGCCGTCGGCGATAAGGTCCCGATCATTGCGGCGATCGCATCGATGACGACCGAAGACGCGATACGCCAGGCTCGAGCCTCCCGCGATGCCGGGTGCACGGGCTTGATGGTCTTGCCGCCGTATATCTATCGCGGCGACGCGAGAGAGATGAACGAGCACATCGCCGCGGTGTGTGCGGCGACCGAGCTCTCGTGCATGCTCTACAATAATCCGGTCGCGTACGGCACCGATTTTGTGCCCGAGCAGGTCGCAGAATTGGCAAATAAGATACCGAATCTCCTCGCGGTCAAGGAGTCGAGCACCGACGTTCGCCGCATCACGGCGATTCGAGCGCTGACAGGCGATCGCCTAAGGATCTTTGTCGGCGTCGATGACGTGATCGTCGAAGGAATCAACGCCGGCGCGGTTGGTTGGATCGCAGGGCTAGTCAGTGCGTTCCCGAGGGAATCGGTCGACGTGTTCAATTACGCGATAAATGGAGATGCAGAAAAGGCACGCGAGATCTACGAATGGTTCCTGCCGCTGCTGCGGCTCGACACGGTACCGAAATTCGTCCAGCTGATAAAACTGGTCCAGGAAAAAGTCGGATGGGGCAGCGCACGCGTTCGCGCACCGCGTCTCGAACTTGTCGATGAAGAACTTGCGGAGACGTTGAAGATAATCGATACGGCGATCGCGACCCGACCTGACGCATCAATGAATATGCAGGCAAGCTAAACAGAAATACAATTCTTCTTATGGTCTTACTTTGCGACTTTGCGACTTTGCGTGAACATTCCTCGTTAGAAGCTCGGCATATATTTTCTCGCAAAGCCGCAAAGAAGAAATGTGACAACGAATATATGGAACTAGTAGGCAGATCGATCATCGGCTTCGATCGTGGATCGGCAAGCGAAAATACTTTCAAGGCGTTCAACCCGGAAACGGGCGCAGCCGTCGAACCGAATTTTCATTCGGCGACCGACGAAGAACTTGATCGTGCAGCGTCGCTGGCTGATGCGGCACGAATTCTGTACGGCAATCTCCCGGGCAAAACTCGCGCGATTTTTTTACGACAGATCGCAGACAACATCGAGGCCGTCGGCGATACCTTGATCCAACGAGCTTCGCTCGAAACCGCATTGCCGAACCCGAGGTTTGTCGGAGAACGCGCTCGAACGTGCGGACAACTCCGCATGTTTGCCGAACTCCTCGACAACGGCTCATGGGTCGATGCTCGCGTTGATCATGCGATCCCTGATCGGCAGCCGATCCCGAAACCTGATATCCGTTCTATGCTCCGGCCGCTTGGCCCGGTCGCAGTTTTTTGCGCGAGTAACTTTCCGCTCGCGTACTCAGTCGCGGGCGGAGATACCGCTTCGGCTCTCGCTGCTGGATGCCCTGTCATCGTGATCGCACATACCGCACATCCCGGCACTGCCGAGCTAGTCGGATCCGCGCTTATGGAAGCGGCAAAATCCACCGGAATGCCCGAAGGCGTATTCAGTTTAATGTTCGCTATGGGCTTCGAGGTCGGCCAGACGTTGGTGAAACATCCGGCTATCAAAGCGGTCGGATTCACAGGCTCGCGACGCGGCGGCCGCGCATTGATGGACATCGCGGCTGCACGGCCCGAACCGATTCCGATCTATACGGAAATGAGTTCGGTGAATCCGACGTTCTTCCTCCCGGGTGCGATTGAACAGAGCGGCGATAGTCTTGTAACGGGACTGCACGCGTCGGTCACCGGAGGGGCAGGCCAGTTCTGCACAAAACCCGGTCTTGTTTTCTTACCCGAGTCGGACTCGACTGCGGACTTCGTTTCAAAGTTTAAGACTCAGATTTCGGGAACCCTTTCATCGCCTCTTCTCACCGGTGGAATTCGAGAGAGTTACGAGAAGGCGAGCTCGAAGCGCGAAATTGAGGTGGAGAATTATTTTGCTAAGTCCCAGGTGGACCTGCCCGGCTTTTCTGTCGCTCCTTCAGTCTTCGAAGCCACCGCGATCGAGTTTCTGAATACACCAGACCTAAACGAAGAGATCTTCGGCCCGACGACGCTGCTGATAAAATCAAAGTCGAAGGAAGACTTGCTTGAGATCGCACGCTCGCTCGAGGGCCAACTTACCGCGTCGGTGCACGGCACCGAAGAAGATCTTAAGAATTACGCGGATCTTGTCCGAATACTCGAGACTAAAGTTGGGCGTCTTATCTTCAACGGATTCTCTACGGGCGTCGAGGTTTGCCCGTCGATGGTTCACGGGGGACCGTATCCCGCAACATCGGATTCGCGTTCGACCGCGGTCGGAACGCGTGCTATCACGCGATTCGCACGGCTCGTTTGTTTCCAGAATTTTCCCGAGTCGGCGTTACCCGACGAATTGAAAGAAAGCAATCCGC
>JBDTMK010000155.1:0-7375 GCA_039934315.1 Pyrinomonadaceae bacterium
GCGTTGTCCTCGAGCGACTCGTGATCGACCGTAACGCAGAACGGAGTCCCGATCTCATCCTGACGAGCATAAAGCTTTCCGATACCGCCCGTGTCGTCATACACTGCGCGCATTGAGGGTTGCAGTTCGTGTTTGATCTTCTTCGCCAACGCGGTGATCTCGGGTTTGTTTTTCGCAAGAGGAAGAACTGCGACCTTGATCGGCGCAAGCGCAGGTTTTAATTTCAAGATCACGCGCGTTTCGCCTTTCTCATTCATCTTCTCGGTGTACGCGTCCATCATTACGGCGAGTAAGGTGCGATTGACGCCGATCGCCGGCTCGATGACGTAGGGATAAAATCTTTCGTTCGTCTGGGTGTCGAAATACGATAGGTCGTCAGTGGAATCGGAATTGATGCGCTTTCCTTCGGCGTCTTCGGGCTTTTTCGAATGAACGCGTAGATCGTAGTCGGTTCGATTCGCGATTCCCATCAGCTCATCCCACTGCTTTTCTTCGTCGTCACGCTCAGGGAAATATCGATACAGAATATCGACGGTTCGCTCCGCGTAATGGGCGAGCTCTTTGTCGGACTGTTCGTATAATTTCAGATTATCCGAGGAGATTCCGAGCGACTGGATCCATTCCTGAAATCCGTCGATCCACTCCTGGTGGATCTGCGGCGCCTCTTCAGGGCGCACAAAATATTCCATCTCCATCTGCTCGAACTCGCGCGTTCGAAATATAAAATTACCCGGTGTCACCTCGTTACGAAACGCCTTGCCGATCTGCGCGATTCCAAAAGGAAGCTTGCGACGCGAAGTGTTAAGGACATTCGCGAAGTTGATAAAAATTCCCTGGGCAGTTTCGGGTCGAAGGTAAGCGAGCGCGGATTCGTCTTCGTCCGATGAGACCGCACCAACCGTGGTGCGAAACATGAGATTGAATTCGCGTGCTTCGGTCAGGTTGCATTCTTTGTCTTCGCCGGGGTGGACCGATGGATGGTTTAGGCACTGAACATCCTGCAGCTTATCCAAACGGAAGCGCCCTTTGCAGGCGCGACAATCCACTAGCGGATCACTGAACGTCGTTTCGTGCCCGGAGTACTTCCACGTCAAACGGTTCTGAATGATCGACGAATCAAGCCCCTCGACATCGTCACGTTCGTATACGAGCCAGCTCCACCAGCTCTTCTTAATGTTGTTCGCAAGCTCGACGCCGAGAGGTCCGTAGTCCCACGACGATCCGAGCCCGCCGTAGATCTCAGATGCCGGGTAAACGAACCCACGGCGCTTTGAAAGAGAGACGATTGTTTCGATGTTTGGTGCTGACATATTTGATCAGGAATTCAGATTCTAGAATCAAGACAAAATAAAACTCCAAATCTCGGCCTAGCGCTCCTGCATTAAAAACTTAACAATTACAAATTACAAAATTATCAGTAAAGACAAAACACCAGACGGCCAGCTATTTTTTTCCAAGTAATTATTAATTTGCTAATTAGTAATTGGGTAATGCTACTTTGCAATTAAAAAGAGGCCATCTTTTCAGACGGCCTCTTAATGATTAGTATTCAGGCCGCACTATTCTTGTTCACCGCCACCGTTGGAACCGCCTCCAGCAGCCTTCTCCTGAGCAAGGATCGCCTTTCTCGATAGTTTGACCTTGTTGCCTTCCTTGCCGATGCACTTGACCATGATCTGCTGGCCTTCTTTGAGTTCATCACGAACGTCTTTGACACGTCGGTCCGAGATCTCCGAGATGTGCAGCAGGCCGTCGAGGCCGGGCAGGATTTCTACGAATGCGCCGAAATCGACGATACGCGAAACCGTTCCGAGATAGGTCTCGCCGATCTCAGCTTCAGCCGTCAGCGACTTGATCCATGCAACCGCACGCTGGCCGGCTTCTCCGTCCGCAGTTGCGATGAGAACTGTTCCGTCATCGGAAACATCGATCTTCGCACCGGTCTCTTCGGTGATCGAACGGATGGTCGATCCGCCTTTGCCGATGATGTCGCGAATTTTCTCCGGGTTGACATGCAACGTGATGATACGCGGCGCATATGGCGAGATCTCTTCGCGAGGCGTATTGATCGCCTGCTCCATTATTCCGAGGATGTGCAGCCGGCCTTTACGTGCCTGCTCCAAAGCTTCCTGCAAGATCATCGCGTTGATGCCGGCGACCTTGATGTCCATCTGAAGAGCAGTGATCCCGTCCTTTGAGCCGGTGACCTTGAAATCCATGTCGCCGTAGTGATCTTCGGCACCTGCGATGTCGGACAGGATCGCATAACGATTTCCCTCCATCACAAGCCCCATCGCAACACCTGCAACCGGACGTTTGATCGGAACGCCAGCGTCCATCAAGCTCAATATGCCGCCGCAAACCGACGCCATCGATGACGAGCCGTTCGATTCCGTGATGTCCGAAACGATGCGAAGTGTATACGGAAAATCTCCGTCGTCGGGAAGAACCGCCTCGATCGCACGGCGTGCAAGATTCCCGTGGCCTGTTTCGCGTCGCGAAGTTCCGCCGAAGCGGCCGGCCTCACCAACCGAATATGGCGGGAAGTTGTAATGCAGCATGAAGCGGCGTTTTACTTCACCCTTCTCGATATCGTCCATGTACTGCTCGTCCATCTTGGTGCCGAGCGTCGTCGTAACGATAGCCTGCGTCTCACCTCGCGTAAACAGCGACGAACCGTGGACGCGCGGAAGCCAACCGACTTCGCATGTAATTGGACGGATCTCCGAGAACTTGCGTCCATCCGGACGACGACGGTTGCCGAGCATGTCTTCGCGGAAGATCTTTTCCTTCAACTTGCCGAATGCCTTTCCTGCCGTCCCTCGAGCACCGGGGTCATCCTCCGGATAGCTGGCAATGACTTCTTTCTTGAGCGCGTCCAGCCCGGCGTAGACTTCGATCTTGTCGCGGCCAGTCGAATCGAGCGCAGTACGAAGCTTGTCGGTCCAGGTCTTCTCGACATCGGCAACGATATGAGCGTCGAGCTCGGGCACGACGAATTCACGCTTCGTGATCTCGAGAGCCTTTCCAAGTTCCTTCTGCCAAAGGCAAAGCCGCTTGATCTCTTTGTGGGCCAGCATCAGAGCTTCGAGCATGATGTCTTCGCCGACTTCGTTCGCCGCAGCCTCGACCATGCAGATAGCCTCTTCGGTGCCAGCGACAATAAGGTTCAATTCCGATTCGCGCCGTTCGTCGAAGGTCGGATTGATCAGATATTTTCCCTCGATCAATCCGACGCGAACGCCGGCGATCGGAGTCGTAAACGGGATGTCCGAAAGGTACAGCGCGCATGACGCACCAGTTATCGCGATGACGTCGGGATCATTTTCCGCATCGGACGAAATAACTGTACCGACGATCTGAGTCTCGAACCGATAGCCGTCGGCGAAAAGCGGACGGATCGGGCGATCGATCAAGCGACAAGTGAGAACTTCTTTCTCACTCGGCCGTCCTTCGCGGCGAAAATAGTTTCCCGGAATTCGTCCCGCCGAATAACTCGATTCCCTGTACTCAACGGTAAGCGGGAAAAAATCCAATCCTTCTTTTGCCGTGCGGGCACTAACTGCGGTTACGAGCAGCATCGTGTCCCCATATTGAATAACGACCGAACCGTCGGCCTGCTTGGCAACCTTTCCACTTTCGACCACCAGCTCGCGGTTGCCGAGCTTAATCGATTCTTTCAAATATTTTTTTTGTGACATTTTCTATAGTCCTCAAAAACAACGGCGGCCGGTGCAAGTCGTGATGCCCCGCCGCCATTGGAGTTTTCTAATATTACGCGTTCCCTTTTGTATGTGGCCGAAAATCGCTGTCACGTTCAGCAGCCGCCAACAAATTCTTCGTGAGAACCTCTTTTACGATGACTCGAAGCAGTCAATAGGAAAGTGAAAGGGTGAAAATGCCGAAAGGTGAAAAGGCTTGTCGTTTCAACGACTCTCCGCTCACTTTTTCCCATTTTCACTTTTCAACTTTTTTACCTTCTTAGTCCCAATTTCTTGATGATCTCGTGATACTCGTTGATATTAGTACGCCTGAGATAATCCAACAGCTTGCGCCGCCGCGAGACCATTTGAAGCAAGCCCCTCCGGGAGTTGTTATCTTTCTTGTGCACCTTAAAGTGCTCGGTCAATTCAGTGATCCGCTGGCTCAAAAGTGCGATCTGCACCTGCGATGAACCCGTATCCGTCGAGTGGGTCTTGTAATCGCCCACGATTGTCTCTTTTAATTCTTTTACCGTTGCCATAAATAAACTGACTCTAAATGGTCTCTCCTAGCTCGCAGTAACTTCTCCGCTTTTCTGGCGGAGATAACCGCGAAAATTAAACTCTTTCTTCAGATTGAAATCACGCTAAATTCTACAATATTTGCCTTTAACTTCCAACCACAATCACAACCGAAACTCTTCCATGAATTTGGTTGAGAAATCGCCTCTTCTGAACCTTTCGTCCGCCATGATCTTTTTGTGGAGCGGAATCGTCGTTTTGATCCCTTCCACGACCATCATGTCCAGCGCTCGTTCCATGCGGGCGATCGCCAACTCGCGAGTACGCGCATGGACAATCAACTTTGCGATCATCGAATCGTAATAAGGCGGAACGGTGTAATCGGGATACGCTGCGGTGTCGACTCTCACGCCGGGGCCTCCCGGAATGTTGAATGCAGTGATCTTGCCGGGGCTCGGAGTGAACGTCACGGGGTCTTCGGCATTGATGCGACATTCGATTGAATGACCGACGATTTGCACATCGCTCTGCTGATACTGGAGATCTTCGCCGGATGCGATACGGATCTGATTACGCACGATGTCCGCGAGCGTGACCATCTCGGTCACCGGGTGCTCGACCTGGATCCTCGTGTTCATTTCCATGAAGTAGAAGCTTCCGTCCTCATCCAGCAAAAATTCAAAAGTCCCCGCACTCGAATAACCTATCTCCTTGCAAGCGTTCACCGCAACAGCGCCCATCTTCTCGCGCTGATCCGGTGTTATCGCTATCGACGGCGCTTCCTCTAACAACTTCTGATGACGGCGCTGGATCGTGCATTCGCGTTCGCCGAGATGGATGCAGTTTCCATGCTCATCGGCCAGAACTTGAATCTCGATGTGACGCGGGCGTTCGATATACCGCTCGATATAAACCGCTCCGTTCTTAAAAGCCGCCAGAGCTTCGTTCTGCGCGGTTTCGAGATTTATCTCCAGCTCGTCTTCCGAACGAACGATCCGCATCCCGCGCCCGCCGCCGCCGGCGGCGGCTTTGATGATCACCGGGAACCCGATCTCCCTCGCGATCTTTTTCCCTTCGTCAGCTGATTCGATCGGCTCCGGGCTGCCAGGCAGGATCGGCACACCGGCAGCCTGCATCGTCCTTCGTGCCTCGACCTTATCGCCCATCATTGCAATGACGTCGGCGCGAGGTCCGATAAATTTTATGTTGCAGTCTTCGCAGATCTTCGCGAATGTCGCCGACTCCGCAAGAAATCCATAGCCCGGGTGAATCGCGTCGACGTTCGTAACTTCAGCTGCACTGATGATCGATGGAATGTTCAGGTAGCTCTGTGCCGATGGAGGCGGGCCGATGCAGAGAGCCTCGTCCGCATATCTCACGTGCAGGGCCTCACGGTCTGCCTCTGAGTGCACGGCGACGGTTTTGATTCCCATCTCCTTGCATGTCCAGATTATCCGGCACGCGATCTCGCCACGATTGGCAATCAAAATTTTGCGAATTTCTCTCATCAAAAATAGTAAATCGTGAATCGTAAATCGAAAGAGCAATCTCTATTTACGATTCACGATTCACGATTTACTCAGATTACTTCCTGATTCCGAACAAGGGCTGGCCATATTCGACGGGTTGCCCGTTTTCGACATAGATCTTCACGACCTCGCCGGATGTCTCAGCCTGAATCTCATTCATCAGCTTCATCGCTTCCACGATGCAGACGACGGACTCGGGAGAGACCACGCTGCCTTCCTTAACGTACGACTCTTTATCGGGGCCGGGTGAACGGTAGAATGTCCCAACAATAGGTGAAGTGATCTTATAAAGATCCTCTTCAGGAGCAGCCGTTGAAGCCGGGGCTTCAGTTCCTCTTTGACCTGCTACGGTCGGTGGCGAAACGGGCTGAAGGTTCGTAGGGCCGGATTGTTGGATAACATGAGTCGCCGAAGTCTTGCTCAGGCGAACACGAATGTTCTCATTCTCAAACTCAAAATCAGTCAGACCGTATTCGTCGACGAGATCAGCAAGCTCGCGTATCTCGTCCATGTTGAAAGAGGGATCGCTGATATCTTTTTTCCCACCGCGTTTGGTTTTCGCGCCGGGCTTATCTGATTCCGCAGCCTTCGCAGAAGCCGTAATTTCACTCATCGTGCACTTACTCCTTCAGGTTCTAGCCTTTTGCCGCCATCTCGCGCGGATTATCAACCAGTTCGATCACAGCCATCTCGGCGTTATCGCCCGAACGCCTTCCAAGTTTGATAATTCTCGTGTAGCCTCCGTTACGATCTTTGTAACGAATACCCAAGTCGTCGAAAAGTCTCTTTACAGCGGCAACACCCGCGGTACGCTCGATCGGATCTTTCGCTTCACCTTTCTTTCCGCGGAAGCGGCTCGCCGCAACCTTGAAGGTGCTATTCCCGGCGTGAAAGAACCGTGCTGCCTGGCGCCGCAGATGCACTTCCCGCAACCTCGAACCGTCGCCGTCCAGCACCTGGGCTTTTCGCGCAAGCGTGATCGCTTTTTCAACGAACGGGCGAAGCTCTTTGGCTTTCGGAAGCGTCGTAACGATATGTTCCTTTTCCGAATTTATCAGCGAGGTCGCAAGATTCCGAAGTAGCGAAATGCGGTGCTCCGTGGTTCTGCCTAATTTACGATGTGCCTTTAAATGTCTCATAACTACAGTGGTCGGTCGTCAGTGGCCGGTTGTCAGTGACGGCGAGTGCCGGCTACCGATCACTGACCACTGAGCACCATTCTTAATCCAAATCTCTTCCACCCGATCCTGGGATCGGATTACCTTGCTCGTCGAAGTCCATTCCAAAATCCAGACCCATTCCGTGGAGCAGATCTTTGATCTCCGTGAGCGATTTCTTGCCGAAATTCTTTGTGCCGAGCATGTCTTTCTCGCTGCGTTTTATCAAATCACGGATCGAACGAATGTCGGCGTTCTTCAAGCAATTGTAAGAGCGAACCGAAAGCTCGAGCTCGTCAACCGGCTTGTCGAGAAGATCGTTCCGCATAAGCGGCGGTCGGGCGATGTCTTCGTATTTGTACTCTTCTACTTCCTCTTCGAAGTTGATGAAGATCGACATGTGATCCTTCACCAGTTTCGCCGCGAGGCCGATCGAATCCTCGGGCTTAACGGAACCATCGGTCCA
>JBDTMK010000156.1:0-7361 GCA_039934315.1 Pyrinomonadaceae bacterium
AAATGTGAAAACGTAAAAAAAGGTGAAAGGGTGAAAAGTTAAGAAATCGATCGACGCAAAGCATTTGCATTTTTTCACCCTTTCGCTTTTTCACTTTATTATTATGTTAGAAAACAAAGTTGGATTGATATTCGGTGTCGCGAACAAACGCTCAATCGCTTGGGCTTGTGCATCCGCGTGCGGAGCCCACGGCGCAAAACAAGCGTTCACGTTCCAGTCTGAACGGATCAAAGAGAATGTCGAAGAACTCGCGAACACACTGCCGGATTCGCTGGTCGTTCCGTGCGATGTGTCGGATCAGGCTCAAGTCGATGCAGCGTTTCAGGCCGTCAACGAGAAATACGGCAAGCTTGATTATCTGATCCATTCCATCGCATTCGCCCCGCGCGAAGCGCTCGAAGGGGAGTTCGTGACAACTACGCGCGAGGCATTCACCACCGCGTTGCAGATCAGCGCCTTTTCTTTGACTCAACTTTCGCTTGCCGCGGCGCCTCTTATGACCGATGGCGGCAGCATCATCACAATGAGCTATTACGGTGCGGAAAAGGTGGTCATGAATTACAACGTCATGGGCGTCGCCAAGGCCGCTCTTGAGGCATCGACGCGCTATCTCGCGGCTGATCTTGGTAAACAAAATATCCGCGTAAACGCAATCAGTGCTGGTCCGATCAACACGCTGTCCGCCCGCGGCGTTCGCGGTATGGGCTCGTTGCTGAGTTACGTCGGCGAACGCTCACCGCTTAAACGAAACGTATCGGCGGCCGAAGTCGGCAACACGGCGCTGTTTCTGGTTAGCGATCTTTCATCGGGAATTACGGGCGAGACGATCTACGTAGACTGCGGATTTCATATCATGGGAGTCTGACAATTGTGGATTTTGGGTTTTAGAATTTGGATTTCAGATTCCGATCCCCATCCATGCAACCCCAAAATCCAAAATCCAAAATCTAAAATCGAAAATGGCAAAGACTGACGCAAATAAACCAAAGATAAAGAAGAGTGGAAAGCCCGCGGAGCCGGAAACGGTTGCCGAGGCCAAGACGCTTGAAACGCAGCCTGAGTATTGGCAGTTGACCGACGACGAGGTCCTGCTTCGATCTCCCGAGCCCGAAGACGAGTACAAAACATCCGACTCGTGGCGTGTTTTTCGGATCATGGGCGAGTTCGTCGGCGGCTTTGACGATCTCGCTACGATCACTCGCGGCGTATCCATATTCGGCTCGGCGCGCACGGACGAGAACAGCGAGATGTATCAGGCCGCTCGGGAAACGGCAAAGCTGCTTGCTGAAGCGGGCTTCGAGATAATCACGGGCGGCGGCCCTGGAATAATGGAAGCGGCAAATCGCGGTGCGTTTGAAGCGGGAAAGGTCTCGGTAGGCTGCAACATCGAACTGCCGTTCGAACAGTCCGCGAATCCATATCAAACGAAATCGCTGTCGTTCAAGTACTTCTTCGTTCGCAAGACGATGTTTATCAAGTACAGCAACGCCTACATTATTTTCCCCGGCGGTTTCGGAACGATGGACGAATTGTTCGAGGCTCTGACATTGATCCAGACGCGCAAGATACGCAACTTCCCTGTTGTATTGTTCGGATCGCAGTATTGGCGTGGGCTTCTCGCGTGGCTGACATCCACGATGCTGAACGAAAAGAATATCAACGACGAAGACCTCGGCTTGATACATCTTACGGACTCGCCCTCGGAGGCAGTCAAGTTTATCGTCAAAACGCACGATGCGGCGGATGACAGCACGGACGCCGGATTGAAAGGACCGCGTCGTCGAAAGATCAAATAAGACAATCCGCCATCCACTTTAGATAGATGTCTGAAACATGCTCGGCACGAATGGCGACTATCTCGGGTACATCGTAACTGTGATTTGTTTTTATGAATTCACTGAGGGCCCGAAACTTTTCTTCGAGAGTTTTGATCAGTAGTAAATTTTCAGGTCCGCTCTCAACTTTCCCTTCCCAAAAATAAACTGAGGTTATTTTCGGCAGGATCTGAACGCAGGCAGCGAGTTTTGATTCGACGATCCGTCGAGCTAGCTCTTCACCTTCTCCGGCCGTGGCAACTGAAGTCAGGACAATAATCATTAGATTTCACTCTAATATTTTCCGATTTACATGTGACCTTGCTTAGAGCCAAAATTCAATCAGCGGATCTCAAGTTGAGTCTGAGCAGATCCAATCCCCACCGAGAATCCGGATAGGCTTAGAAAAACAGCTGAACGAACAAATCCAAGGTTGCAAGTTCGCATAGGTTCCTTAGTTTTCCTTCAGCACCTCTTCATACTCCCCGCTTTCGACCCACTTCAATATTTCCGAAACGCGCCAGATCGGGAAGGGATGCGACAAACCGGCATTGATGATGTCCGTCCAGAATTTGTCGAGCTTCTTCTCGTCGTAGTTCTTTTGGAATTCGCGGCCTTGCTCGAGGAACTGGTCGTAGTCGATCTTCGAAGCGAATGTTCCGCCGGCGAGTTTCATCATCGTTCGACCGATAACATGCGGATCTTGCACGGTAAGCAGAGCGGCTCGGTCGCAAGATAATTCAGCTCGTCGGGCCCATGCGAGCAGAGCGCTCGAGATACCGGCGGAGACTACGAACTTGACGATCTCGGATCCCGGAATGAGCCGGGCGACACTGAGGTTCGCCAGGGCCTCCATCAGTTTCGCCGCCGTCAGATACAACACATGCTCGGCGTGGATATGTCCGACCTCGTGCGCGATGACTGCAAGCGTTTCTTCGTCGTTGAGCCTTTCGATAAGCGCCGAATGAAGGACGATGATCGGCCTTTCGACGCCACCCGTGAAAGCGTTGACGAGAGGATTCTGCTGGATAAACATATCCGGCATGTCGACGCCGAGTGTTGTGCAGGCGATCTGAAGCTTCGCGTGCAGATCGGGGCATTGCTTCGGCGTGACCTTAACGGCGCTCGCCATGAACATCACGCGGATCGCCGATTCACCGGTCCATTCGAGCAGCTTCTTCAGCGCCGAGTCGACGCCCGGGATCGCCTTCAGTGCCGCGAGAGCTTTGCTGTCCGCCGGGTGAATGTATGCATGCTTGCTCAAATTCGCGAACTTTTTGTGCGGCTGGTTGGAGAGCGGCAGCTTACATTTGCCGCAGTTCGCGGCGTCGTTTTCGTAATCGGCCTTGACCGAATTTTTCTGACCGCAATAGCGGCAACGTACAAAGTGACCCTTGGTTATTGCTTCGGATTCGTCCTTCTTTTTTGCCATAAGTTAAGTGTAGTTTAGAGCCTGAATATACTTCAAACGAAAGAGCGGCGGGAATTGTTCAGGCCGAGCGTCTACCGTCAACACATCGGCCAACAGCCTGGCGGGAGCATTCGACCGTGGACAATCAAACGCTTTCTTGTTGCGTGTATTTCGGGTGATTCGTGTTCTTGTCTTGTTCGTGTAATTTCGTGTGAGTTCGTGGTTCCAGACTTCCCGCCGTGGGACCGGAACCACAAACTCACACGAATCACACTAAGGAGACGGGCATTCAAAACATACAATCACACGAAATACACGAACAACTAAATAATTTCCACGCCCCCAAACATCGTCACTTTCAAATCGAATCTGACGACTTAAGAATTACCACCGTCTCGACATGGTGTGTCTGCGGAAACAGGTCGATGGCCGTAATGCTTTCGATCTTGTAGCCGCCGTCTAGAAAGCGTCGCAGATCACGAGCCAGCACGGAAGGGTCGCACGAAACATATGAGACGACCCGGGGTCGCAGCTTTATCAGATCGAGAACAGTTTTCTTTTCCGTTCCGGAACGCGGCGGGTCAAGCAATACAAAATCAATCTTTGCCCGGGAACCCTCGCCGAGAAATCTTGCGACGGGCTTTCGGATAACCTCGACATTTGTAAGTCCCGCCTTCGCTATATTCTCGAGCGCAAAGTCGATGGCCGGCACATAGTCCTCGACTGCCGTTACCCGTTTGAAACTTCGGGCGAGCGGAAGAGTGAAAAGTCCGACGCCGGAATAAAGGTCGAGTGCGTGCTCGCCGGCGGCGCTACCCACAGCCGTCTCTATCAACGTCTCAATCAGATATTTATTTCCCTGGAAAAAAGCATGAGCCGCAAAGGTGTAATGCTCGCCGGCCGCGGAAAATATAATTTCGTTGTCGCCAAGATCGATGTCTGTCGAGTAAAGCGAGACCGAGCCGTCATCGCCGCAGGCGGCATCGATCGCTCCTTTCTCCGGCCAGAACTTTTCCCATTCGATCTCGCCCCGGACTTTCTGGAGCGAAACATCAAGCTCAGGAACAAGGATTGGACAGTGAGCAATGGGGATCAGGTTTCGTGAATCGCGTGCGTAGTAACCGATCTCACGTTTGCCGGCGTCGATGTGCCATTGTGCCCGGAGCCGATAGCCGAACTCCTGCGGGCTCGGGATTATTTTTATCTCGTTTTCAAATTCAATCTTTCCGATGCGTTCGAGATTGTCGCGGATGATGCCAACCTTCGCGCTGAGTTGCGCAGAGTACGTCATCTGCTGAAAATCACATCCACCGCAGCGGCCCACATATGGGCATGGCGGGACGATTCTTTCGGGGGAAGGCTCGACAACCTTCTCGACCTCGGCAAACGCGGTCTTACCTTTTATCTCGCGAAGACGAACGACCAACTTGTCGCCCGCTACAGCGAGGGCAACAAAAAGAGTGAGGCCTTCGGCAAAGGCGAGGCCGTAACCACCGGGAACTATTTTCTTTATCTCGACCTCGAGGAGGTCATCAACGTTGTACATAAATTTACCAATTTCTTGACGCAGAGACAGGCGGAGATCGCAGAGAAAAGCTATTCGATGCGTCTCTGCGGACTCTGCGGACTCTTCGTTAAAAGCACCTACAAATAAAACAAACTCAGCCTCGGAATTCCTTCCTCGTCTCGAAGGCGTTTCAGGATCATGACGCGCGACGTCTGCTTGTACGCGTCGGGCTGCATCTGCGATTTGTACGGGCGAAGCTGGACCGCAATATCCTTTTCAACGCCGGCGAGTCGCGTCTTATCAAGATTTGTAAGAAGCGCGTGCTCAAGAAAGTTTTCGACGTCCGAGAGCGACTGGTCGGCTGCTTCGATATTGTTCGAATGATCCACCACTAGCTGCCTCAAACGAGAGATCGCACGCTCGATGTCTTCTTTCAAGTCCGCATTTGTCGATCGCTCAAGCTCGGTTATCACAGCATCGATGTGCGCCACGATCCGCTCCGGCGAGAACTCGCTTGAACCTTCGTTCGAGCCATTAGCCGCCTTCCCCGCCTGCATCGCCGACCATTCCAGAAACTGCGCTTCGACCTCCTCTTTGCAATAGAGAAGGCCCTTGATCGACCGCGGGCCGGGATTCTTATCAAACCCGTCGAAAACATTTTCGATCGCCCGGATAACTACGTGCAGTGGGATACCGCGATCGCGCCAGCCTTCGATCATTGCCCAATCTATCGGCGACAGCAGCAGATGTTTGGCGCGGCGTCGAACGAACGTGTCTTCGATCTCTGTAAAGTAGTTGTAGTAGTTCAAAGCAGTGGTTGGTTGTCAGTGGTCAGTTGTCAGATTATAGCAAGCTGGCGGCGAAAAGCTGGTCTCCGACCACGTGGAAACCGCCTATGTGAACTGACAACTGACCACTGACCGCTGACAACTGCCGTGTGCTACTCTATCTCGGAATATGAGTGAGCGACGCGAACGTTTTGAGACTTCCTCCGGTATCGAACTGCCCGCAGATTTCAATCCAGATAACACAAAGCCTATCGACTACGAGAACGATCTCGGAGAACCCGGCGACTTTCCGTATACACGCGGAGTTCGACGGAACATGTATCGCGGAAGGTTCTGGACGATGCGGCAGTATGCGGGGTTCGCGACCGCGCAGGAATCGAATGCGCGCTACAAATATCTTCTGTCTCAGGGAACGACCGGTCTGAGTGTGGCCTTCGATCTGCCGACGCAAATCGGGTTGGATTCGGATGACGAGCTTGCAGTAGGTGAAGTCGGAAAGGTCGGTGTCGCTATCGACAGCATCGACGACATGCAGGCGCTCCTTGAAGGTATTCCGCTCGATCAGGTTTCGACTTCGATGACGATCAACGCAACTGCATCGACTCTGCTCTGCCTTTATCTTGCGGTCTCGAAAAGGCAGGGAGTCGGATTCGACAAAGTAAGCGGCACTATCCAGAACGACATCTTAAAAGAGTACATCGCGCGCGGAACTTATATTTATCCTCCGAAACCTAGCCTGCGATTGATCACCGACACGTTCGCCTATTGCGCTAATGAGGTTCCTAACTGGAACACCATCTCGATCTCGGGATATCACATTCGGGAAGCCGGCTCGACCGCGGCTCAGGAGATCGCGTTCACTTTGGCGGACGGAATCTGCTATGTGCAAGCTGCGATAGATGTCGGGCTCAAGGTAGATGAATTCGGTCCGCGGCTTTCTTTCTTTTTTAACTCGCACAGCAACCTGATTGAAGAGATCGCGAAGTTCCGTGCCGCGCGTCGGCTTTGGGCAAGAATAATGAAAGAGCGTTTCGGTGCGAAAGATCCCAAGTCGTTGATGCTTCGCTTTCATACTCAGACGGCGGGTTCGACGCTGACCGCACAGCAGCCAGAGGTGAATATCGTACGCACGACGATCCAGGCGCTCGCCGCTGTGCTTGGCGGGACGCAAAGCTTGCATACGAATTCGATGGACGAAGCTTTGTCGCTGCCGACCGAGAATGCGGCGAGGATCGCGCTTCGTACTCAGCAGGTTATCGCTAATGAGTCCGGTGTAGCGGACACTGTCGATCCGCTTGCCGGCAGTTATGCGATCGAAGAGCTAACGACCCAACTCGAGAACCTCGCGGTCGCGTACATCGAAAAGATCGACGCGATGGGCGGCATGCTCCGGGCGATCGAAACGGGTTACGTGCAGCGGGAAATTCAAGAAGCGGCGTATGAGTACCAGCGAGCTGTTGAAAGGCAGGATGCGATCGTCGTCGGGGTTAACAAGTTTCAGACGGAGGGTGCCGAGCCGACGATACCGATCATGACGATCAACGAGCAGATCGAACGCGATCAGGTCGAACGGCTTCGCGCGGTACGTGAGCGACGCGACGGCAAAAAGGCAAACTCCGCGTTGGAGCGCGTGCAAGAGGCCGCAACCGGGACGGAAAATCTTCTCCCGCTCATTCTTAACTGCGTAGAAAACGAAGTCACGGTCGGCGAGATAAGCCACGCTCTCCGCAAAGTCTGGGGCGAGTATCGGGAAGCCGTGACGGTTTAGGATTTGGGATTTGGGATTTGGGATTTGGGGTTCAGCCTTGGATTTCAAATTTCAAAATTTGAAATCTTAGATT
>JBDTMK010000157.1:0-7348 GCA_039934315.1 Pyrinomonadaceae bacterium
GTGAAGCACAGCACATCGAATTCCCGGCAAAGGCCGGCGATGAACTCCATCTCGTCGCGGGTGAACACTTTTCCGGTCGGATTATTCGGATTGCAAATAATGATGGCTTTCGTTTTTTCGTTAAACGCCGCGCGAAGTTCGTCGCGGTCAAAGACGAACCCGACGTCGGTGCGATGAAGCGGAACGAACCGCGGCCGAGCGCCGGAGATGATGGCGTCCGGCATATAGTTCTCATAGTAAGGATCGAAGATAACGACTTCTTCGCCCGGATCTACCGTCGCCATCGCGGCCGCGATCATTCCTTCCGTCGATCCACACGTGACGGTGATCTCGGTTTCCGGATCGATGTCCATCCCGAGAAACCATTTCGTCTTGGCGGCGATCGCGTCACGAAAACTTTTGACGCCCCACGTGATGGCGTACTGGTTATGGTCGTTATCGATCGCGTCTTTCGCTTTTTGTTTTATGTCTTCAGGAGCCGCCCAATCCGGAAATCCCTGGCCGAGATTCACAGCGCCGTACTTGGCTGCCTCACGGCTCATCTCCCGGATGACCGATTCGGTGAACGAAGCAGCCTTCTGCGAGACGCGCTGTTTTGATATCCGCGGTTGCGTCATAGGTATGGCTACAAAAACTGGAAACTATTTTTCGACAAGTCCGAGCTTAGACGGCTGAACAAAAAACTTGTCATCCGATGAGCTATCACCTGCGAGCGAAACTCGGGCGACAGCATCACCGATCCGCGCCTCCGGCAACACATCATTGAAGAGTTGGCGTATCCCGGCCTCGTCTGATTCAACGACCGCAGATCGAAAGCGGCTGACAATCCGCTCAACCTCGTCATGTGAATATTCGGCTATCTTGCCGATGAAAATTTTCGGATGATTTGTCCGGTCGAGGTTTTCACCGGTGATCTCGAGTTCCTCGAAAAGCTTTTCGCCTTTTCGCACGCCGGTGAAAATGATATCGATATCTTCGTAAGGCGTGAGGCCCGAAAGGCGAATCATGTCTTCGGCAAGCGTAACGATCTTTACCGGCTCGCCCATGTCGAGAATAAATATCTCGCCACCCGTTCCAAGAGCGCCGGCCTGGAGCACGAGCTGCGATGCTTCAGGTATCGTCATGAAGTACCGAGTCATTTCCTTGTCGGTAACTGTGATCGGATCGCCTTTCTGGATCTGCTCGCGGAAGATCGGAACAACCGAACCCGCCGAGCCGAGAACATTCCCGAATCGCACCGCGACATAATTTGTTCCGTATTGCTTATTCAGTCCCTGCACGACTATCTCGGCGATTCGTTTGGACGCGCCCATCACTGACGTGGGGTTCACCGCTTTGTCGGTTGAGATGAGCACGAAATCGCGCGTCCCATGTTTGCCGGCCAGGGAACCGAGGCATCGCGTTGCAAGAACATTGTTCTTGATCGCCTCGATCGCGTTAACCTCCATCAACGGGACGTGCTTATGCGCCGCTGCGTGGAAAATAACCTCCGGCATGTACGTTTCAAATATCTCGATCATCCGCGGCTCATCGCCCACGTCGGCGATCAGGGAGACGAATTCTACGCCTTCCAACTCCGCAAGTTCGCGCCCGATCTGAAAGAGAAAGAACTCCGCACGCTCCACGAGCAGCAGACACTTCGGCCGATAATTAATTATCTGCCGAACCAGTTCCGAACCGATCGATCCGCCGGCTCCGGTAACCATCACGATCCGGCCGGTAAGAAAGTCATGTAGATTTTTGTCGTCGAGCTTAACTGGTTCGCGTCCGAGAAGATCTTCGATCTGAACATCGCGAAGTCGGCTGACGGACACGCGTCCGGTCGCGATCTCATTCAGGCTCGGGACGATTTGTGCCCTCACGGGAACCGCGCTGCAGATGTCCATGATGCGGCGGATCTCCATTCCTCGCGCCTCATCGACCGCGATAACGACCTGCTTGATGCCAAGCTCATCGACAAGACGCGGTACGTCGGAGGTCGTGCCAAGGATCTTGTAGCCGCTTACGCTGCCGCCGCGCTTGCGGGGATCGTCGTCTACGAGACCGCGTATTTCAAGCTCGGCGTCACGCCGTCCGCTCAGCTCCTTTACCAAGGTCGCGCCCATACGGCCGGCTCCGACAAGCAACGCCGGTTTGCGCTTCGTTCGGTGCTTTCCTGCGAAGACCCTGTTCTTCTCACCAAACTCGTAGAAGAACCGCCGAAGCACACGCAGGCCAAGAAGTCCGCCGAACGCGAGAACCGTGTCGATCAGTATCACCGATACCGGCACCTGCCAGAGATTGAAATTGGAAAAGATAAGCGCGAACCGGAAGGCGGTAAGAATGGCGCCGGAAATCACGGCGGCTTTTAGAAAAACCTTCAGGTCTTCAATGCTTACGTAGCGCCAGAGGATCGAATAAGCACCAACTAAAAAAAGGGCTGAAAACTGGACGAGCACGACGAACGGCAGCTGCCGCATCACGACGTCGATGTAGAATTCACCCAGCCGAACATTAACCGCGGGAAGGTATGCAACGAAGAATGCGGCGCAGAGAATCGCCACGTCGGCGACGAACTGCGTTGGCCGGCGCAGAAACCAGATCCGGTCTGTTAGTTGATTATGTTCGTTCACCTGAAATGCAGAGGGTTTTAGCTATCTTTTATACCTTGAACTTACATTGCACCGAGCAAAGCTGTCAACATTTAAGTGATTTCAAGCAGTTCTCGGAACGGGGACAACGAAACCAACAAAAGGTTGAATCAAAGGCAGTTGTGGGTTATTCTTTGGCGTTCTTTTATCCCGAGGTTTATTAATGTATTTGCGATTTTTAAGTGTTCTAATTATAGGGGTTTCTTCTGCCTTCCTGGCATTAGGGCAGACGGTTCCCGCCGATCCCGAGGCTCAGAAAGGTTACATGATCGGCCCGGGTGACGAAATCACAGGAAAAGTGCTGGGTGAGCCTCAATTCGATTTCGTGGCGACGGTCGATGAGAACGGGAAGCTCGAAGTCCCTTTCGTCGATAAAGCGGTCGACGCGAAATGCATGAGCGAGCGTGAACTTCGGGCAGAAGTTACGAGGTTGCTGCAGAAATATTTGAAAAACCCGCAGCTGACCGTTCGTGTAACCGATCGCAAGAGCCGACCCCCGGTGAGCATTACAGGCGAGGTTAGACAGCAGCAGCAGGTGACTCTTATTCGTCGTGCCCGGTTGCTTGAGCTGATCTCGTTCTCCGGTGGAGAAACGGAAAAGAGCGGTGGTCAGATTCAGGTATTTCGCACCCGACCGCCTATTTGCAGTGAAGATCCGGCGGCGGTCGACTGGAAAGCGAGCGAGCAGGAGGGCATTCTTGGAGTGCCGTCGCGCATGTACAGTCTAGCGGGCATGAAACAGGGAAACAGCGATTCTAATCCGGAGATCTTTCCGGGAGATGTAATCGTAGTTTTGAAGGCGTCGCCCGTCTACGTCGTCGGTGAAGTGGTTAAGCCCGGTGAGTTTGGAATTCCTGAAGAAGGATTGCCGCTGACGCAGGCACTTGCGATGGCGAGCGGTCTCTCCCGCGGGGCGAAATCGAAATCGATAAAGATCTATCGACGAAAGCCAGGAGCGCCGCAGCCCGAGGTTTTGACGGTCGATTACAATGCGATTCGAAAAGGCGAACAGGCGGATCTGATACTGTCGGCGTACGATATTGTCGAGGTAGGTAAGTCACCAAAGAAATTCACCGACTATCTGATCGAATTTGCGACCGGCCTTCCCAATAGGATCCCCATCGCATTCTAATTATTGTCCGCGTAGAGCCGATCGATCACATCCTTATATTTTTCTTCGACGACCCGACGCTTGATCTTAAGCGTCGGCGTCAATTCTCCGCCCGCGACAGTTAATTCGTTTTCAAGCAAAGCGATCTTTTTGACCTTCTCGAATCGGGAAAGGGCTTGCGTCGCGGAGTCGATCTGCCTCTCGATCAGGTCAATGATGCGATCGTTTCGACATAACTCCGCGGGCGTTCTTGCGTTGATGCTTTTTAGCTGCACGTACGATTCCAACATCTCAAAGTTAGGCACGACGAGGGCCGCGGCGAATTTCCGATCATTGCCGATGAGAACGGCCTGACTGACGAAACGCGACGATCTGATCATTTGCTCGATCGGAGACGGGGCGATGTACTTTCCGCCGGACGTTTTGAAGAGCTCTTTTTTACGATCCGTGATTCGAAGAAATCCATCGCCGTCGATCTCGCCGATGTCACCTGTCTTGAACCAGCCGTCTTCGGTAAACGTGTCGCGCGTAGCGTCGGGTTTGTTGTAGTAACCAAGCATGACGCCGGGGCCTGTCGCCTCAACTTCACCATCCTGGGCGATTCGAATGCGCGTGTTTCTAATCGGTCTCCCGACGGTGCCGAGTTTTACTTCCGAGGGATTGCTAGAGGTAAGAACAGGGGAAGTCTCGGTTAGGCCATAGCCTTGCATGATCGCAATTCCGGCGCCGGTAAAGATGAGAAATATTTCATCCGGAAGCGCGGCCCCACCGGTGATGCACGCCCGCAGCCGACCGCCGAAAAACTCGCGAAGCTTGGCAAAAACCAATACGTCGGCGATCTTGTGCTTTACCGAGAGAAAGAACGACGGCTCCTCGCGCCTTTCTTTCGCTAACGCAAATTCTTTTGCGACCTCGATCGACCAGTCGAAGATCTTTTCTTTGATCCCGCCGGCCTGAGCTGCCTTCAGCTTCGCCTTTGCATAAACCTTTTCGAATATCCGGGGCACGCCTATAAAGATCGTCGGCCGCACTTCGCGAAGATTGTCAGGAACTTTGTCGATCGACTCCGCGTAGAAAACCGACATCCCATTGAATATGTACAGATACATTGCCGAGCGTTCGAACACATGTGTCAGCGGCAGCACGGAAAGCGCGATGTCATGAGTTGAAAAGTCGTATTTTTCGCCCGCGTCGATGACATTAGAGAGGATGTTTGCGTGAGTCAGCATCACTCCTTTCGGCTCGCCGGTAGTGCCGCTTGTGTAGATAAGAGTGGCAATATCTTCCGGCTTTATACGTTTCGCTAACTCTGATAAAAGCTCGCGTCGTTCAATCTTCGTCTTATCGCCCACGGCCTCAAGTTCCATGAGGGAGATCGCATTCGGAAGATCGATTGCCGCCGGATTAAAGAAGATGAGCTTTTCTATTGAGCCGCATTCGCCCACCACATCGGCAATTCGATCGTATTCGGCTTTGTTCTCGAGAAACAAAACTTTTGCACCCGAGTCGCTGAGGATGTATTTGACTGAGGAAGGAGCGAGAGTTGTATAGATCGGGACGTCGATTATTCCGGCAAACTGGCAGCCTGCATCTGACAGTGTCCACTCCGGCGAATTAGTCGCGAGGATAGCCGCCTTGTCGCCTTGTCGGAAGCCAAGCGCGATAAGCCCGCAGGCGATATTCTCGATGCGCGAGATCATCTCATTCGACGATATGGAGTTCCATTCAGCGCCACGGCGCGAGTTGAGCGCGTCTGGTAAATTGTTTTTGATTATTGCCTGTCGGAATAGCTCCGGCAGAGTTGTCGGCTCGTTCTCTATGAGAGGCTCGCCCCGGGCCAAGTGCCCTTTCAGAATACTCATCCGATGCTCATCGAGAGTGCCCGTCATTTTGCCAGCAGACCTCCGAAAAAAATCTTCAGAACTTCGTCGGCCATTGGCGCCAGCGGATATTTCTTACTGGACAAGATCCAGTTGGTCACCATTTCATCCAGCGCGCCATAGAACATCTTTGCGCAAACGATCGGTTTGATATCGGACCTGAACGCGCCGCTTTTCTGACCTTCATCGATCGTTGCCCGAATGATATCGAGGTACTCGGAAAAGCCGGCAGCGGAGAACTCCTGCATGAACTTGATCGATCCGCGAAGCTCGACTTGAAAGACAATTGCCAGGTTCCGATCGGCGCTTAGACGTTCCAGATGAAGTTCAGCGATTCGCTTTAGCTTTTCATCGGCCCGTTCTAGAGTTGCAAGTTCGCGACGGCCCTCGGCGATGAACTCATCCATCGCGCGATCAAAAATCGAGTGAAGGACGTCGTCCTTGTTTTTGAAGTAAAGGTAGACGGTTCCGTCGGCCACACGCGCAGCTTTGGCAATGTCTGCGACCTTCGCATTAAAAAAACCCTTTTCAGCAAAAACGCTGGTCGCTGCGCGGAGGATCGCTTCGCGTTTGTCGGAAACTCCATTGCGAGCAGGGGCGGGCACAGCCGAATTTTTTGCCATAGCAGAGTGAGACTGAATGAATCGCCATTCAGTTAGCTAAGAGGCTATATCAAACTAGGAAGGTTGGCAATACGGAGCGGTCAGGGAAGCGACGCTGTCGATCGATCCAAATCCAAAATCCCAAATCTAAAATCCAAAATCGAAATGGCGGAGAGGACAGGACTCGAACCTGCAAGCGGTTTCCCGCGGTAGTTTTCAAGACTACTGCCTTACCAATTAGGCTACCTCTCCGTTCGCGGCGTCTGTCCGCGACATTAGGAAAGAAAAATATACCGCACCGCTGTGGGTCTTCACAACCTCAATTTTGACGCAAAAAAAAGCCCCCGGCTGAGAGTAGCAGCCGGGGGAACGAGAGAGGAACCGATCCTCAAGAGAGGTTTAGTCAGATGCGAGAAGCCTTGATATCTGAGAATCAAGGTTCGCTGCTTTGTCCCAGCCGTAGGTGCGCAACGCTATCAGGCCTTTTCGGTTGATAAGGAAATGTGCCGGGAATCCCATATTGATGTTTCCCGATCGGTCCTTGTCAGCGTATTTCAGCATTACTCCGAAGCTGTTGGGAAGGATATTGAAGTTAAAAGGATTGCGTTTTATATAGGGGCTGATCTTTGCCTCGTTGTCCATCGTCACGGCCAGGAACACGACATCCTTGTCTCGGTAACGATCTGCAACGCGGTTCAAATTCGGTATTTCACTGTGGCAGATCTCGCACCTTGTCGACCAGAACGTCAGAACTACGACCTTGCCGTGAAGCTGATCCAGATCATATAACGTCCCGTCCATCGACTGACCTGTAAATTCCGGTGCCGACTCGCCGAGACGTAGGGCCTGTTGAGAAAAGGCGGCCGAAGTCACCAGTAGCAGTAAAGATAGAAGAAGGGTGGATTTGCGCATTGAAGGATGAGCGAAGGAACGTGGTGTTAAAAAGTGTTCAACACTCTCTATTTAAAATAAACGGTGAATTTGGCGTTACTCCAGAAATTTCTTCGCTAGTGGGGCGAGGAAAGGAATTCGAGGCTTACGAGATTACGGAAATTGCCTTGAAAGGGCTGCGGAAGAGGGCCTCGGTTTACGTGTTAGTATTCTTTATGCTGCTCGAATCCGTGG
>JBDTMK010000158.1:0-7324 GCA_039934315.1 Pyrinomonadaceae bacterium
CCGTAGTTCGGAGGCCGGAGGCGGATCGCGTGACGGTTCCGTCACCTTTAGCCTTGGGCGATTCGGCGATATAAGAATCCGAGAAAAAGAACGCCGTGTCGCCGTTCGGAAGGAGCAAAGAGTATGTGCTGTCGCCGCCTGTCCACGCCGGAGCTCCCGCGGATTGCAGACCCTGTCCCGGACCGTCTTGTGTAAAGATCGAGTCCCAGTCATCAGCATTGGTACCGGACGCAGGCGAGATAGGACATTGAGCGACGACGAATGACAACTGCGCTGCGGCGATCGCAAAGAGCACACCTAGGACAACGAGATGTCGAAGCCGCGCTAACGTCCGCGAATTTTCGTTTTGCGTACGGGACATTTAAAAAGGGATCTCAGGCCGTCGGGAATCTTGCGGGTCTGCCCATCGGTTATTTGGAACTGTTGGTGTCCAACCGGGCCGCAGAGGATCCTGATCGTATGCGTAGCCGCCGAGGCGCTTATACAGTTCGGCGTATTCGGCGACCTTGTCGCGATTCAGCTTTATCCCGAGCCCGGGGCCGTCCGGCACGCGGATCGCGCCGTTCTCATACTTCATCAAGCCGCCTTCAATCACGTCGTCCGTGAGGTGATGATAGTGCGCGTCCGCCGCGTACGCGAGATTCGGGATTACCGCGCCGAGGTGCAGCATCGTCGCGAGCTGGATTCCTAGCTCACCCGACGAATGTACGGCGACGCCGAGCTGAAATGTTTCGCAAACACCGGCAGCTTTCACGCACTGTCGAATGCCGCCCCAGAATGTTGTGTCGAGGAGGATCACATCCACGGCAGTATTCAAAATATTTGCGGCGAGCTGTTCGAAATTCACGACGACCGTATTTGTCGCAAGCGGCATGCGCACTTTTTCGCGCGTCCGTCGCATCCCATGAAGCCCGTACACAGGATCCTCGAGATAGTCGTTGTTGATATCTTCGATCTGCTGGCCGAACCAGATCGCCTGCTCGGTCGACCATGCGGCGTTCGGATCAAATCTGAAAGAATCGCCGCTCCGCGTATCGGTGCCGAGCTCGGCGGCAACCGCGCGATAGCACTCAAGCTCATAGACCGGATCGAACACGCCACCTTTCAGTTTGTGCGACGTGAATCCGTATTTCGCTTTCAGATCTTTCGCATACGCGACGAGCTGGCCCACGGTGCGGACCTCGCCGCTGCCGTCTTTCGGATTCGGGTATCGGAAAAATAAATACGATGCGAACGGAACTTTGTCCTGCAGCTTTCCGCCCAGAATGTCGTAGACGGGCACGCCCCATTTCTGTCCGATGATATCGAGGCACGCGAACTCGAGCGCTGCGAGGATCTGCGTTCGGTTGTTATAAAGCGATGCGGTCGGATTCGCGATCTTGAATCGCATCTCCTCGAGCCGCGCGGGATCATGCCCGACGAGATACCTTTTCATGGCTTTGAACACAGCTTCGGCGGATTCGCCGCCGCCGCCCATCTCACCAAGCCCGGTAATGCCTTCGTCGGTTTCGACCTCGACGATCGTCCGGACAAACCGGCCCCAGTGACAGCCAGCCGCATGACGCAACGGCGCCTCGAGGGGAACCGTGACGGTTGTGGCTTTTATATCAGTGATTTTCATTCTCTTCTCTTAGCACCAAAGGTGCAGCCGTAATCTCGACTCTCAGCACCAAAGGTGCGGCCTTAATCTAGCCAGGGGCAACGCCCCTGGTGAAAAGCAAACCACGTCAGCCGCAACGCGGCGGGGTAACTCGCGTTTTACTACGCACCGTTGGTGCTTTGTTCGAGCGACGGTTTTCCAGGGTCGATGAGCCTGGCTAAAGTACCTCGCACCTTCGGTGCTTTCCTACTCAGTAACCTTATTCGCTTTCAAAAACTTCCAGATCTCATCGAGCGCCATTACGTAATCCGCTTGGGCGAACATCCCGTGACCGCCGCCTTTGATCGTAATGAGTTTATTGACATTCGAGGTCTTATCCAATTCCGCTTGCAAGCGCGTCGCTTGTGTATACGGAACGACATCGTCCTTGTCGCCGTGGATCGTGATTATCGGAGGCAGGCCCGCACGAACATATGTCAGCGGCGAGACGCTCTTGGCAACTTCCGCGGCATTGGGCATCGAGCCCATCCACATCACCGCGTAATTTTTCAGATTCGGGCCCGCGATCAGATCGTTGACATCGCTGATGCCGTACCAGTTCACGATCGCCGCGACTTTCATGGGTACATCGCCATACTTCGCATCGCCGTAGCAACGATTATCCAGCGACGTTCCATCGGGAAGCATCCCGGTGATCAGCGATAAATGCCCGCCTGCGGAATGGCCGGTCAGTACGATCTTCGACGTATCGAAATTCCACTGCTTTGCATTGCGGTAGATCCAGCGAAGCGCGCAGCGGGTATCTTCGACGGAGCCCGGAGCAAGAGAATTGCCCGCCATCCGGTACTCGATATTGACCACCCGCCATCCGCGTTCGAGGTATGGAAGAAACTGATAGACCGCTCCTTCCTTCGAGCCGAAGATCCAACCGCCACCGTGGATGTAAACCAGCGTCGGCGTCGGTTTCGGATTATCGCGCGGATACCAGATGTCGAGCTTGAGCGCCGTGTTGTTCGCACTGCCGTAAACGACATCAGGCTGCATCCAGTATTTATCACCTATCGTCAAAAGCGACGGTGTAGTCTGCTGTGCGATGGCAGCAACTGAAAGTAATAACAGTATGCAAAAAGCACATGCTCCAGTTCGCCAAACAATCCTCATATCCGATTCTCTCCTTTTTCTTCTTCCCTACTCTTTCCTCTCCATGTGTTTCGTGGTTGTCTTCTCTGGGTTAGTTTCGTGCGAGGTCTTGGTTTCCGGTTTTGCCGTTTGAAAATCTGGAACCAAGAACAAAGCGAACCACGAAACACACGACACACGCGAAAAGAAAACCGAACCACGGAAAAAACGGAAGGCATTGAATAACCGGAAAAAACGGCAATCGGTCAAGCCGCCCTTACTCCATTCTTGTCCGCAATATATCGCTTCCCTTGATAATTTACATTTAGCAATTCAGCGCGCGGATCGAGCTTGCCGAACTGCGGTTTCGCCGTGATCGTACCGAATAGCCCGGCGTTGATGCCGAAGATCGAATCGACGATCGGCTCAAGATAGTTACAGCCCGACACGCATGCCCAATCGTTTATGTATGGCTGATCGGAAGTCGATTTCGTTGCACCGCCATTTGATTCCGGCGTGAGAAAAGTCTCGGTGAAGTGCGCCTGAGCATATGGCCCCTGCATGCTCGTTTTCGCAAGTCCCTTGATCCATTCAAACGCGACGTCGGCTTCGCCTGCCGCGTAAAGCCCGCTCAGCGCGAGTGCCGGCCACGAGCAATATGCGCCGGTCCATTGATGATCGGGGCGAATGCTGAACGTGACATCCAGATCGCGGGTCGAAAGGGCTCGCATCCACGTCGGCGTCTGGAGCTCACGTCTAAAGAAATCGACGATCTCTTTCTTCTGCGTCGCCGACATCATATCGCCGATGTTCATCAGCGTCGCGCCGAAGTCGTAACAGTGATGCACCTCGTTGTAACTACCGTCGGGCAGCCGGCATTTCCAGATTCCTTTTCCGGGAACGTAGAGTTCAAGAACGCGTCGTCCAAGTTCGTCGGCTTCTTTTCTGTACGCAGCGGCTTTTGATTTATCGCCCTTGTAGTCGACAAGCTCCGCCGCGAATCTGAGATTGTGAACGTTCGCCGCATTCAATCCTGCGACCTCGTGAACGTAACTCGAAACTGCTTCGAGCAAGTTCGTCACCCCTCCGTAATCCGCAAGCCCGTGTTTGTTCACATTCAGTTCTCGCCAGTGCTCGGCGTATCGAAGCAGGTGATTGAGAACTTTCTTACCGTCGACTTCTTTATCCAGCCACGCGCGGTCGCCGGTCCATCGCAAGTATTCCTTTGCCATCCGGCTCATCGCGTAGTCATTAACGGAGTACCAGGGCCCGACGCCCTCGCCGGTCAGAAACTCGGTGCCGAAATGCTTGTGCATGTCGAGTTTCATCCACATCTCCATCATGCCGCGAAGAACACGCGGGTCGAGCATCGACAGAAGCATCGCACTCAAACTGATGTCCCAAAGGAACGTGGTCGTCTCCCAGTAGCGAGGCATGAGCGTTACGTAGGTCGTCCCGTAAACCGAGTGCGGAGTCGTGCGGCGGAAATAAAGCGCGCTCATCACCGCTGAGTGATAGATGCGTTTGAGATTGTCGTCGGTCGTGACAAGCGTCGGAACATGACCCGAGAAAATACTGTTGCCGGGAGTGAATGCGGCTTTCAACTGCGCATTCCATTCATCGGTCGTAGCCTTTGCCACGGCGTCGAAGCTGTTGACGATGGAATCGAATTCTTTCTGAACTGATGCGGAGGTTTCGCCGAGTGAGTTCACGAAGACGATCGTTGCAGATTCGCGCGGTGCGAGATCGAATTCGTAGACGATCCATGATGGAAGAATGCTCGCAGGTTTAGGCGAAGTGCCCTGAATCACATAAGCGTCTGAATGGGTCGCCTTGCAGAGAACCGCGTTTCGAGCGGCGTCGACGGTCCGATCATTGTCGTATTCACCCGGTGAATAGGCCGCGTTCCACGGCTTCACGCTTTTCGAAGCGCCGCCGTTGATGGCGAGTTTGATCTCGGTCTTGCGACGCGCTTTCGTCACGTTCGTGACCGTCAGCTTAACCGCGACGGACATCGTTCGGAAAGGAACGATCGTCGTGCTCTTAAGCTCGAGTCCTTTGTAGATCGAACGACGCTCGACACGGTCGGGCTGCCAGACAAAATCGATAGGTGTTTTTGTGGCAGTGAAATATTCGCCGTCGACATACATTACTCCGGTAAGAAGTTCGCCGCCGGAACCGAGCGGAGCGACATTCATTTCACCTTGAGCGAACGGCGGGAAGGCGATGCTTCGAACCGCGGTGACATCCATCGCCGCTTGTGCGCAGCCCCATTGATTCGTCAGCCCGGGCCACGCGTAAAGATCGAGAAACTTGTGAGTCATTGTCACCGACCGCATCGACTCGCATGTCGGAATATCCGGAAGAGGAGCCGTTGCGACCGGAAGAGTTTCCGTCCGAGGCGAAGCGGAGCTTTTACCGGCGAGAGCCGGCACAATAGCCGCTAAAGAAAACGCTTTTATAAAATCCCTTCTTTTTACCTTGTCCATTTATTGCTGTTCCTATTTGATCCGAACCCCAGCTTCGCTTTGCGACTTTGCGTGAAAATCATTGCTGTTTCTCAGGCGCCGGTGTTCCCGCAAAGACGCTAAGCCGCAAAGAAATCGAAGTCGAAAATGACCCCTTGCACTTATTCGATCTCGATCCGCACCGTCGCACACTCGTAGGGCCGCAGTGAAACTCTCAGCGGTGAAAGATCACCGATCTTTTTGAGCTCGACACTCTCCGTAATATTCATCAACGATGCAGCTGTGAGCTTAGCGGGCAAGCTTACCGTCACGTTCGTCGCACGGCCGGCAAATTCCTGAAGCCGGACGATAAAGATCTTATTAACTTTCGGGCTCAGCGGAGCGGATGTGACCTCGCCCCGGAACGCACTTTCCGTGATGGCCTTGACGGTGACGATCTCGACATTTGTCTGATCGAGAGAGAAAAATCCGCGTGATCGCTCTTGCGGAGCGACGCCGACGTACTGAGCGCGTAACGGCATGTTGAAATCCGATCCCATTCGCCACGCCTGCACCGGATCGAATGCACCGTCACCCGCGACAGCGTACTCGAACACCATCCGATCCTCGCGTCCGGGCTCGACTGTGGGAACATTCAGGATTCCAAGATCGTGTGTGTCGGCCTGGCTGCCTTCGCGGACTGCACGCGAGTAGATCGTCGCTTCGGGAAGCGGGAACTTGCCCGTGTACAGCGCCGGAAAATCGGCAGGCGCACCCTGCGGCCGCACCTTTGTCGAAATGAATCCCGAGTAAACCCAGTGGAACGCCTGCCGATGCGCGATGAGCGCGCTCGATTTTCCATCAGTTAGTCCGATGAGGTGCTGCGTCGAAACCGAATCCTTTCGAGCACCCGGTAGGTAATCATCCGGAAGGCGATCGAACCAACGCTGCCCGCCGCGCATCACTTTCAATCCATCCTTCGATACGTTGAAAGGGAACGCAAAATAATACGAGTCGTGCCAGTTGTTGTTGCCGCCGACGAACGGCATCTTTGTCGGATCCAGTTCGTTGTGGATCTCAACCCGGTCGATGCCGTCATATATCGCGATACGTGTGTAAGGAAATGAGGAGCGTTCCCGATAGACCGAAACCTCGCTCATCTGGATACCCTTTCGAATCTGGATCCTCGCTTTGACCGGATAAGTAACTCTGGATGCATCCGGACCTTCGACACGCAGCAGGTCGTTGAAGGGACGTTCGCCGTTCGGGTTTACAAGCTCTCGATTCTCCGATTTGTCGCGCATGCTTCTGATCGTGCCGCCGACGTTGAGAGCGACCACGAACCTCGCATTCTCGACCGAAGAAGATCCGGCAACGGGCCGCAATGTGCTGGTCGCGCGGCCCGGTGCCGTCGCCACGTCATAGGTGGCGTAGCCCATCGAGGGAACGTTCTTCGCGATGAAAATTACATTTCCCTCATCGTCTGTGTCGAAGGGAATCATGCTCCCCGCGGCGTCACGAATCGCGATGATCTTTCGATCCGCAGCCGGAGACGCGAGCCTCACAACATCGGTTCGCGGCCATGACAGGCCGTTATAGATCACGACCGGACCGGTATTTTCGGTTGCGTCCGGTCCGCGATCGTCGAAGCGCGAAGGATCAGAAAGGATACCAATGCCGGTTCTCAAAAGCGTGTCAGTTTCGTCTTTCGCGTGCCGAGTCAATTCTACATACTCGCGATTCTGGGCCCGCAACGGTTCACTGCTATTGAGCTGCGGCCAGCCCGTGTTGCCCGCACCGCTGTGCTCGTCGTACGTGAACATCAGATCATAAACTTCCGCAAAGTTTCCGACCGGCACGGGCAGCTTGCGCGTCATGGCGATCGCGCTCCAAAGCGTTTCCGCTGCCGGCGCATGATCGTGCGTGTAGCGTCCGGTCGCGCTGATCCGCGGCGATGCGGTCTTCGCTTCTGACCAGAGCCCCGACCACTCGCCGCGATACGTCGGGATCTGCGAACCGTACTTACCCTCGATGTACTTGAAAAACTCCGGCGAGTTGGCGATCTTTATCTTCACCTCGTCATGCTTCGCGTTCCAGAGCTTCATCGCCCGCTCGAGATTCAAAACATTTTCGGGCTCGAAAAAATCGTGGGCGTACA